>JAFSYO010000076.1 GCA_017449925.1 Stomatobaculum sp. | reverse complement strand
TGTCCTGCAGAAAAGGGGTACTGTCAAAGCCGGGATTTTTGTTGTATGATGTAACAATCAGACGAAAAACAGGGCGAAAAGCCCATATAGAACAATAGCCAGAAGCTGTGCAAGGAGGATTACAATGCAGGAGTACAAGCCGTTTAAAGAAGGAAAAGTCAGAGAGATCTATGATGTCGGCGACGCGCTGATCATGGTGGCCACGGACCGGATCTCGGCCTTTGACGTTATCCTGAAGAACAAGGTCACGAAAAAGGGGGCGGTGCTGACCCAGATGTCACGCTTCTGGTTTGACTTTACCAAGGACATCGTGCCGAACCACATGATCTCCGTGGATGTGAAGGACATGCCCGAATTCTTCCGCCGTCCGGAATTTGACGGAAACAGCATGCTCTGCAAAAAGCTGACCATGCTCCCCATCGAGTGCATCGTCCGCGGCTATATCACTGGCAGCGGCTGGGAGAGCTATAAGAAGAACGGCACTGTGTGCGGTATTCCGCTGCCGGAAGGCCTTCTGGAGTGCGGAAAGCTGCCGGAGCCGATCTTTACCCCCAGCACCAAAGCGGAGATCGGGGATCACGACGAAAATATCGATTTTGCGCGCTGCGTCGAAGTCCTGGAGAGGGATTTCCCGGGCAGAGGCAGAGAGTATGCGGAAAAGATCCGCGACTGCACCATCGCCCTCTACAAAAAATGCGCCGACTACGCGCTGACCCGCGGTATTATCATCGCGGACACCAAATTTGAATACGGCATCGATGAAAACGGCGAGGTCATCCTGGCGGACGAGATGCTGACTCCGGATTCCAGCCGCTTCTGGCCGCTGGAGGGCTATGAGCCCGGCAAGAGCCAGCCGTCCTTCGACAAGCAGTTTGTGCGTGACTGGCTGAAGGCCAATCCGGACAGCAACTACGATCTTCCTCAGGATGTGATCGACAGGACGATCGACAAGTACAAAGAAGCTTACCGCCTGATCAGCGGGAAAGAGCTTGCCTGAGAGGAAAGGTGGATCAGTTTTATTGGTTATGGACAGCTTCAAACGAATGAACGGCGCGGGTGATTTCCGCGAGCTTACGGTGGGTGACCTGCAGCCCTTTGCAAGGTTTTACAATCTGCGGCCGAACCTGACTGCGGACAGCGTGCCGCTGGAGAGTTTTCTCTGGAAAAACTACTACAACGCAAAAGTAGCCGAAGTTTTCCGGGATGGAGAGGAGATCGGGCTCCTGTGGCTCTATGAGCTTGGCGGGGAGCCCTTTGCCGCTATGCCTCTTTGCCGCCCGGAGGACCTGCCCTTCTGTTTCGGGGAGATCCGGAAATACTTTAATGAAGTGCTGGGGAAGCCGCTGCTGATCAAGCTGGCGGATGAAGGCGCCCTGGATATCCTGGGCCTGGACCCGGAGGAGTACCTGGTCCGGGAAGAGGAGGACATGAAGGACTACCTCTATGAAGGCGAGGCGCTCCGCACCCTGGCGGGCAGGAAGCTGCATAAGAAAAAGAATCATTACAACAGCTTCGTGAAAGCATTTGGGGACCGGTGGGTCTACCGGCCGCTGACGCGGGAGGACCGGGGCGACGTGTACCGCTGCCTTGAAGCCTGGCGCGAGAACAAGGGCGAGGAAGTGGAGCGGCACATGGACCCGGAGGTGGAGGGGATCCATGACATCCTGAACCATCTGGACCAGCTGGAAGTGAAGATGGGCGGTGTTTTCATCGACGGAAAAATGCAGGCGTTCACCATGGGAAGCCTTAACCGGGCGGAAAATATGGCAGTGATCCATATTGAGAAAGCCAATCCCGAGATCGACGGCCTGTACCAGGTCATCAACCGCGAATTTCTTCTGAATGCCTTCCCCGAGGCAACACTGGTGAACCGGGAGGATGACCTGGGTCTGCCGGGGCTTCGTCAGTCGAAGCTGAGCTACAATCCCTGCGGCTACGCAAGGAAGTTTCTCGTATACCAGAAGGATTTCGGGGAGGACGCCCCCGGAGAACCAAGTGAGTGCGTATGACACCGGAAAAAGACGAAACAAGTATGACACCGGAAAAGGACGTACCGGCCTCTCTTGCTGTACGGCTGCTTTCCCGGGAGGAAAAACAGAAGACGCGTTTTCTTTATGAGGAGGCATTTCCGGAGGACGGGCCGGAACTCACGGATTATTATTACGAAATAAAAATGGCGGGCAACGAAGTCTTTGCCGCGCTGGACAGTACAGAGCATGCCCTGGGCATGCTCTGTCTGAATCCATACAGAGTTATGGTCCGGGGGACCGAATATCCTCTGGACTATATTGTGGCCGTGGCCACGGAAAAGGCACACCGCAGGGAAGGCGTCATGCGCTCAGTGCTGACTGCAGCGCTGCGGCATCTGCGGAGCCGTTCTGAAGCGCTGCGGGCCCGGCATCTGCCGGGGATCCCGTTTACTTATTTAAAACCCGCAGATCCTGCATACTACAGTCCCTTCGGATTTGCCTACGTTTCCCGCAGGCTCCGGCGCGCGCTGAGACAGGACGTGCCCGTCACGCGGAAGATG
>JAFSYO010000011.1 GCA_017449925.1 Stomatobaculum sp. | reverse complement strand
GATTTCACCTCAGATGAAATCATCTGTTTGTTTTTTGTACCCTTTTTTTCTATCATGGCTCAAATACAAAAACTGGCACCCAGAATCGAGTGCCAGTTTTTATAGGCTTCATCCACAATGTTTATTATCTAAATGACATTGGCCTCAGTGGCCGGATTTTCAGTGGATCCGTTTGATCCATTTGTCAGCTTTTGTAGGTTCCCCGTAACCCCAGTCTTCATCTGCCCCGGATACAATAAGCTTGAATCCGTTTTTCTGAAGGGCTTTAGCGGAAGCCTTGTTCTCGACCATGGTGCTTGCCGTGATTATTTCGATATCTGTATTTTCATAAAGATACCGGAGCATCAGCTTTACGACTTCTGTGGCGATGCCTTTGCCCCAGCTCTGTTCGTTCGACCTGTAGCCGATGCTGATCTTATGGGTCTTTTCTGTGTAACCGTAGAATTCAGCAAGACCGCAGAATTTATTGCTTTTAAAGACTCCAAGGATCAAAGATTCCGGGAAACACTCGTCGTAGAGATGCTTGATTACGTAGTCTATGTCGTCATACTTCTTCTCAAAAAGAAATGTCGGAAGATACCTGTAGACCCGGAGATTATCCACCATCTCTTTCAATGCCCCCGCATCCTGGGACTCCAGACGCCTCAGGACCAGGTCACCGTCCTGAAGGAATGGGATTTCAGATAACACTTTTACAGCCATATTTTTTGGAACCGTTTCCCTTTCTGCGTCCCGCCGCTGCAGCCGCAATGACGGTTTCAGCCGCGGCGACGGTTTCAGCCGAGGTGACGGTTCCAGCCGAGGTGACGGTTCCAGCCGCAATGACGGTTCTCAGCCGCGGTGACGCTTTTTATAGTCCTCTCTGATGGGGGCCAGCGTTTCCTCATCATCAAATATCTGTTTCATAGCCTTGGCAGAGGAGGCCTTTCTTGCGCGGCCCACTGCCTGGGAGACCACATCGTAATTCAGCTGGGTTCCGGCGCCGTCATGCTCGTAGCGCACCGCGCGGGTCGCGTTGATGCCGAACCGTCCCGCTTCTTTCACAGCGTCGATATTAGCCCCCAGGAACATGAACTCCCAGTGACACTTCTCCTTCTGAAGTTCGATCATCTGGCGGACTTTATTATAGGAGTATTCGCGGCTGGCGTTCTCCATGCCGTCCGTCGTGATGATGAAGATGGTCTTCTCCGGGACGTCCTCTTCACGGGCGTACTTGTGGACGCTTCTGATGTGATGGATCGCCCTGCCGACCGCATCCAGAAGGGCCGTGCAGCCGCGGACGTAATACTGCTTGTCCGTCATCGGTTCGATCTTCCGGATATCGACTCTGTCATAGATGACGTCCATCCGGTCATCGAAGAGCACCACCGACACATAGGCCTCGCCCTCTTCTTTTTTCTGCTTCTCGATCATGCTGTTGAATCCGCCGATGGTATCCGCCTCCAGACCGCTCATGGAGCCGCTCCTGTCGAGGATCATTACCAGTTCAGTCAGTCCTTTTCTGCTCATCTTTCTTACCTCCTTGTCTTTGTTGAGATAAGAATACCAGAGACGGGCAGGGAGATGGTCGCCTCGCAGGCGACAAATCAGCAGCTTAAGTCGGCCGCCGGAGGATGGTCGTCAGCAGCCCAGGACAGGCTGGTCGTACTTGAAAAGAAGAAAGTTGATCGTATAACTATCATAGATCTTTTGCCGGATACAGTACTCCACGATGAGGTCGAATTTACTGCTGGGGGAAAGGGCGAAGCCGGCTCTTGAGAGCAGGTCCGCTGTCTCATCCAGGTTCAGCCGGAGAGCGACCGCCAGGGCGACAGCCGTCCGTTTACTGGGACTGTACTCCGGATTACACCGAATCTTTGAGAAAAGCTTCCGGTCCACATTGGCTTTTTTGTACACCTCCGCGTCGGTCAGGCCCCGCTCATCGATCAGATGGAGGAGCCGTTCCTGAAAACTTTCCCCGATATGATTCATGATACGCGGGAGATCTTTCATGGCTGCTGCTTCGTGCGCGTCGGCCGCCGACTCGCACATGGCTGCCGACTCGTGCATGACTTCTGCTTCGTCTATGTCTTTTGACAGCGCCTCATAATCCGCAGCCGAGGCAGCCTTAGATGCTTTCGGCCGTTTCGGCCTCCTTTCCACAGGCTCCAGTATGTCCTCCCGTTTTTCCCTGCGGAATGGAGAACGAATGCCTTTAAACCCGGCGCCGCCGGACAACCGCCCTTTGCGCCGTTCTTCAGGCGGGGATTGAGCCATTGTCGCGGATGGTATTCCCGGGGAGGCCGGATACTTTCTGGCGGATTTCGGCTGCCTGTCGTATTCCTCTGTGCCGCGCTTCCCCACATAGTGGTCGTCGATGAACTGCCGGACATCCTCCACCAGGTACGTGGACAGATCAAAGGCATCTTTGTTGTAGACCACGAGGATCACATCCATCTCGTTCTCTTCGAGGAATGTCCTGATCTCACGAAGCGCGACAGAAAGCGCCTGGTCCTTCGGGAACCCGCAGGCTCCGGTGGAGAGCAGAGGGAAGGCGATGCTTTCACAGCCCCTCACCTTCGCGATCATGAGAGATTTTCTGTAACAGGAAGCCAGATACTCCAGTTCCCAGTGCTTTCCATCTATCCAGTCAGGTACTACAGTGTGGATGATGACCCTTGCGGGCAGGAAGAAGGCAGGCGTCACTGCGGTCTCGCCGGGCTTGATGGGGCCGATCTTCTTCCTCGCGGCGAGCAGGTCTTTGGCCCCCGCCGCCTTGTATATGGCATAATCGACGCCTCTGCCGCAGACCGGGTCCGGATTCGCGGAGTTGACGATGGCGTCCGCTTCTACTTTGGTGATATCATTTCGAATGATCTGAAGTGGCATGAACTCATTTCCTCCTACTGCAGGTCTTCCACATCAATGACCCGGAAACCGTTTTCCATCAAAAGCTGTGCGGTCAAACCGGCCCCTTCTGTCAACGTTCCGGAAAAGGTGCCGTCGTAGCGCTGTTTTACGCCGCAGCTGGGACTCCGAGACTGCAGTACGATCAGGTCCGGCTGCTCACGAAGGGCTGTCTCAAGGCATTTCGCCGCTCCCGCCCGGAATTCCCGGTCGACGTTTCTTCCGTCCCTTGTCGTGACCACACCGTTTTTGATTTCAGCCGGCGTCCTGGGGGTCGGCAGTCCGCCCAGCTGTTCCGGACAGACTGTGATCACTTCATTTTTCTTCATCAGGCGAAGGACCTTCTCACTTAAGTTGTTCCCGCCGTTATACTTGCAGTTCTCGCCTGCCAGACAGGCGCTGATCATAATTTTCATGTGAAGATTCCTCATTGGAAAAATAGTGCAGAATCATTATATCACAGCCGGGTGACCTGAAGCACCTTTATGGCAGGCCCTGTGCACTGTGCTGTGCATTCGGAGAGAGGGTGTGTTATGATAAGGACACGGAACAAGAGGAAAGGAGATCATCATGATCAATAGAGACCGGATCGAAACGCTCTATGAGACGCGTTTTCTGAAGTGCTATGACCTGCAGTATGAAGAGGGCAGACACTATTATGAGACTTCCAGAAGAGAGAAGAAGGACCTTGTCGCAGGAATGACCGATGATGAGGTGCGGAAGATGCTGCCGGACGCGGTCACGATCGCCGTCGTGCTGCACCTTCCGGGGGGCGAAACGCGACTCCTGATGACTTATGAATACCGCTATCCCGTCGGGCAGTTCCTGCTCAGCCCGGTGGCGGGACTGCTGGACCCCGAAGACAAAGACAGCGAGGATCCTCTGGTGAACGCCGCGATCCGGGAAATCCGGGAAGAAAGCGGCCTGGAGGTCAAAGAGAGCGACCGGGTCTATGTCCTGAATCCCTGCGCCTACATGAGCCCCGGCATGACGGACGAGAGCAATGCTTTTCTCTGTGCGGAGATCACAGTGGACAGCCTGGACGAACTGAACCAGAAGGGCGCCGTTGGATCGGAGATGTTCAACGGGTTCGAGCTTCTGGACAGGGAGCGGGCGCAGAAGATCTTCCGGGACGGCAGAGACGAACGCGGATATTTCTATTCCCTTCCCGCCTGGGTGGTGCTCAGTATCTTTCTGTCCCTGTTCTGATGCTCATTGACAGTTCCTGTGAGATATGTCATGATTGGTGGACTGGCGCATAGATTTTTTGAGAATCACGAGTTAAAAGGAGGAATAATACCCCCTTATGATAAAGAATAAAAATATGAGACAGTTCCTGGAACTGTGTCTCAACATCAATGACGAACAGGACAGGACAGCACTGCTTTCCAACATCCTGGACACAGCCCTCGATCTTGCTCACTGCGATGCCGGAACACTGTATCTTCTGGAAAATAACCACCTGCGGTTCTGCCAGATGCATACACGCTCCCTTAACATCAGGCAGGGCGGTCCTGACGCGATCGATCTCCCGCCTGTCCCGATGGAAGAGAACTATGTCTGTGCCTGGGCCGCGCTGCACAACCAGATCATTAACGTTGATGATGTAAGTGCGGATGAACGTTTTGATTTCTCAGGCCCCGCTCATTACGACAAACTGACGGGATACCACACGGTCAGCATGCTGGTCGTGCCCATGACCAATGAAAAAGGCAGGCTGATCGGCGTTATGCAGCTGATCAACGCCCTGTCAGATAAGGGGAAGATCATTCCTTTTGTCCAGGAAGATGAACTGATCATTTCCGCCATCGCATCACAGGCTGCCATCAGCCTTACCAATATACTGTATGCGGACCGGATTTCCCTGCTGCTTGATTCCCTGGTGAAGTCGCTTTCGACCGCGGTCGATGAGCGTTCCGCCTATACCGGCAGCCACACGCGGCATATGGTCCAGCTTGCGGAGAATTTCCTTGACTGGCTGGAGAACACGGAAAACGACCTGCGTTTCAACAATGACAAACGGAAGGCGTTCCTGATGGGTGTCTGGCTGCATGATATCGGCAAGCTGACGATACCTCTGGAAATCATGGACAAAGCCACCCGCCTGGGCAATCTCCTTCCGGAGCTGGAAGAACGTCTGCGGGTCATCGGTCTGCTTGACCGGATCGCCATGCTGGAAGGGAAGATCACGGAGGACGAGCTTTCCAGCCGGAACCAGAACCGTGAGGAGATCCTTGCTTTTATCCTGCAGATGAATGGGGGAAAGCCGCTTTCTGAGGAAGACATCGCCCGGATCGAGGACATCTCCCGCCTGACTTATAAGGATGAAAAGAATAAAAAACATCCCTGGATCACAGAAGAAGAGAGGAACTGCCTTCTGATCGGCAGAGGCACGCTGACTGCAGAAGAACGCAGTATCATGGAGAGCCATGTCGTCATGACGAGGCGGATCCTGGAGCATGTGAAATTTCCTTCAATATATGAGCAGGTTCCTGTATGGGCATCTGAACACCACGAATTCCTGAATGGAAAGGGCTATCCGGAGCACATTGCCGACGATAGTATTCCTTTGGAGGCAAGGCTGCTTACCATTCTGGATGTATTTGAAGCTCTGACTGCAAAGGACAGGCCTTATAAAAAGCCGATGCCTCTCAGAAAAGCCCTGCTTGTTCTGGATGATATGGCAGCTCGCGGACAGATCGATCCGGATATCCTGGCACTGTTTAAAAAAAGCCGCGCATGGAGAGGTGTCCTTTAATTCACGACCCGCCTGCGAGTGTGCATCAACGAAAAAACCCCCCGGTATTGAACCAGCTGGTTCAGACCGGGGGATTAATTTTTATTCTCATTTAGCCGACGGGTCTGAGGATCACGCTCCCGTTCAGCCGACAGGCTTGTAATTCTCGGAGCCGAAGAAGATCTCGTGGAAGAAGCGGCGGGTGTTCTCCGCGCCGAGGGCTTCCGTAAAGAGGTCTGTGGACACGCCGCCGTCATCGATCAGACGGTTCGCGTATTCCCTGTTCTTCTGCCATTTCACGGCCAGGTCTTCACCCGTAAGAGCGGGCGCGGCCTGCTCCATCTGAATGACGAGGGTAAGGAAATCAAGGAATCCTTTGATCGCCGCGTCGTCCTGCTCCGGTGTCGGCGCCTTGGAATAGCAAACGGGGCGGATGTCATCGTACCAGCAGGGCTGGGTGGGGATATCCTTCAGCTCGGCGATGGCCGGCGCGAAGGCTTTAAAGGATTCGATCCCCTGGTCGAAGGCCGCGTCATGTCTCACGGACAGATCGTAGATCTCCAGCAGGAAATATCTGTTTTCTCCGGAATAAACGAAGTCGGAGGAGAACAGGGGGAGGTTCTTGAAGTAGGGCATCACCACGAAGGAACTGAGGTTGTTCTCCTCGGATTCCTTGCAAGTCATGGTCAGAAGGTTGCCCACGCCCTTGATGTCATAGGAGCGGGCAACGTGCAGCCGGCCGGCTACCCGGGGGCTGGAGATCTGAGGATCGTCCTGACGCTCCTCCACCTGATAATACTTCCGAAGAAGGGCCAGGCCTTCCTCGATCCGTCTGTCAATAAGCTTCCGGTTTTTTTCAAAAATATCCATTTTTAAATTTCCCCTGTAAATCAGAATTTCCCTTGTTTCTTGTAAGCCCGGATAGCTGCCATTTTTTCGTACAGCGCGGGGTTCTCCGCCTTGATCGTGTCGTCGTGCTTCAGGACGGCAGTCCAGAAGTTCTTCGGCACTTCGTACTGGTTGAAGTGGCCGGAGTGCTGTTCGCCTTCCAGCATGGCGAAGAGATAGTCGATCTCGTCGTCAGCAAGGTTCCCCTTGATGTTGATCGCGCCGTACATCTTCAGCAGCCCGGAGGGATCCTCGCAGTTGAACTCAAAGGCCTCACCCCACCAGCGGGTATACTCCTCAAAGCCCGGTTCGCCGGCCAGTTCCTTCAGAATAGCGTTTCCTGCGTTGAAGCCGCACATCATGGCGCCCTGGTTGATCACCTCGATATGGGCCGCGCTGTCGCCGATGGCGAGCACGTTCCCCTTGTAGGGTGTGGTAAGGGCCTGGAAGTTCTTGCAGGAGCATCCCTTGCGCTCCACGATTTTCGCGTCCTTTAAGTTTTCGGCGAGGGGGCTCTCGGTCCTCAGCTTTTCGAACATGGCCTTCGGCTTCAGGTCACCGATCCCCATGATGGTGAATTCAAGGGCGTCGTCGCTGTAGCAGCTTTCTCCCACCATGACCTCCATGAAGGGGTGATAGACGTTGCCGTAGTACTGGATCCAGCTGTTGTGCGGGATGTCTTTGGTCCCCTCCAGGGTGTATTCGTAGGTCAGCGGGATTCCCATGCACTGGTAGCCCTTGTTCAGGCCGAAGAGGGTGGTAAGCTTCCGGTTCACGCCTTCCGCGATGATCAGCTTCTTTGCCTCAAGTTCATACTCGTTCTTCTCGTCCTTCACGAGAAGCTTCACGCACTCTCCGGTATCGGTCCCCTTCAGGGCCATGGTTCCGGGACGGATATCGACCCCGGCTTTCTCGCACTGCTCCAGAAGTCCCTTCAGGAGGATGTTCTTGTCGAACTTCAGCGCGGTGGGATGGAGATCCTCGTACTCAAAGGAGACGGTGTATCCCTTGGGGGAGATCATATAGTTGTGCTGTATCGGCACCAACGGGCCGTTATAGGGCACTTCAAAACCGTTTTTCGTGAAGATCAGTTTTCCGTCGCCGATCTTAAGGGTCTCGCCCTCATATCCTTCGTCCAGCACGAACTGTGCGGAGCAGGCTCTTCTGGCAATGTGGATATCACGTTTCATATCGACGATCAGAACTTTCGCGCCATTCTTTGCAGCAATATATCCGGCCTCGAGTCCGGCAGGACCTGCTCCGATGATCAGTAAATCCAGCATTGTCGCTCCTTCCTTATGCTTCTTTCGCGATTGCTTCC
Source organism: Stomatobaculum sp. (assembly GCA_017449925.1). Next base: position 2,946 of record JAFSYO010000011.1, on the reverse strand, counting down.
GCGGGACATGCCTTCTCGCAGTTTCCGCAGTCAACGCATGCCTCGGGATCCACTACGTAGTACCCGGTCTCTGCCTGGGAGATGGCTCCCTTCGGGCAGAAGGCTGCACAACTACCGCATCCTACACATTCTTCAGATATCTTACGTGCCATTCTATATATCCTCCTATCTCAGTATCTTGTCGTTACAGCAGTATCTGTTCAGTACTCTTTAAGCAGGTCATCAGGCTTCAGCCTGTCCCATTTTCACCATCTTCGCGTAGATCTCCGGGCGCTCCTCCTTGATCTTCGCGGAGCTCAGGCGGATGCAGTCCCAGATCAGCTTCGGCGTCAGGTACTGGCTGTAGGTGCCGTGCAGTTCATGTCCTTCACAGAGGGAGAAGAGGTAATCCAGCTCGTCATCCGTGTATACAAAAGCCAGCGCGTAGCCCTGCGAGACGATCATATAGTCGTCGCTGTTGAATTCAAAGGCTTCCTGCCACCATTTAGTGTATTCCTCAAATCCGTTTCCGCCTTTCATTTCAGCGAGGATCGCCTTGGCGGCCCTGTCTCCGCAGAGGAATCCGCCCTGGGTCTCCACTTCGACCATGGCGGCGCAGTCGCCGATACACATGACATTTCCCTTACAGGGATTCTTCATCGCCAGGAAGGACTTCACGGAGCAGCCGTTCTTCTTGATGATCTTCGCGTTCCTGAAATTCGGAGCCATGGGGCTCTCTGTCGTAAAATCATGGAAGATCTTTTTCGGCATGAGTTCCGGGCTTCCGGTGATGGTCACTTCAAAAATATCGTCTCCATACAGGCTCGGACCGATGATGCAGGCTGTTTTGGAGCGGTAGCATTCACCGTAGTAAAGGTTCCAGCTGTTGTTCTCTATGCCGGTGATCCCCTCCATGAGGTATTTCATGCAGTACGCGGTGGCAGCGGACTGGCGGTCCTTGTTCATTCCGAACGTGCCGCTGACAACGGCGTTGACGCCCTCGGCAATGATGAGCTTTTTGCAGGTGAGGGTGCTCTGCTCCTTGTTCCGGACGACCTTGACCTGAACTTCATCTCCCAGGTCCTTTCCGCCGGTCACGACGGTTCCCATCATGAACTCGACACCCTTTTCCGCGCACAGGTCGAAGAGGCTCTTCAGGAAATGCTGCTTGTCGAATTTATAGGAAAGGGGCGCTTTGCCGCTTTCCCTGGTAAAGCGGATCACATGATCCTTGGGGGAATGGTAATACTTATTGTACACAGGGACCAGCTTGCCGTCATAGGGGACTTCCAGCCCGCACTTCGTGAAAATGAGCTTCTGACCTTCCAGCTTCATCACGTCCGCCTCATAGTCGTCGTCGATGATGAACTGCATGGAGCAGGCGCGGTTCAGCTTGTCCATGTTGATCTTCTGCTCGATCACCATGACCTGAACTCCGGCCTCCGCCAGCTTCATGGCGGCCATCAGGCCTGCAGGTCCGGCTCCAATTACGATGCATTCACGATTCATTAATAGTTCTCCTTTCTTATCATCTGGGAAAAAACCAGTTTCGTCTCTTTTAGAATATTGTTGATATTTCTTATTGTATTGTGCTTTTTCACGCAACAATACGGATTTGCCTACAATAAGTTTTAATAATACCTTACTTACATCAGCGGGGCAAGAAATTTCGCGGTGCTCCCGATGATCTTGGTACTCAGTTTCGCCGACCTGATGGTTTCGGGAGTGATCTCATGGCACTTCTTCAGTGTCTGCTGGAAATCCTCCTCGATCTCCGGTATGCAGTCTGTCTTGTACATGTAAGTGGCGCACTCAAAGTGGTGATACAGGCTGCGGTAGTCGAGGTTGATGGTGCCGACCACGGCTTTTGCGTTGTCGCTGACAAAGACCTTGGCGTGGACAAAACCGGGTTCATACTCGTAGACCTTCACTCCTGCCTTCACCATGGAGGTATAGTGGGTCTTGGCAAGATCGTTCACCATCTTCTTGTCCGGGACTCCCGGCAGGATCAGCTTGACGTCCACGCCTCTCAGCGCGGCGAAGCGGAGCGCAGTCTCGAGTTCCCCGTCCAGGATCAGGTAGGGCGACATGATGTGAACGTAATCTGTGGCGCGGTACAGGATGTCTATATAGACCGACTCGCCCACCTTGTCACCGTCCAGCGGGCTGTCGCAGTAAGGCATGACATAGCCCTTTGCCCCGGGCTGTTCCTCCACCGGCGCGTTAAGCCAGGTCTCGTAGTCCGGCGCTTCATCCCCGACATGCCACATCTGCATGAACATCAGGGTAAAGCTCCTGACTGCCGGTCCCTTCAGCATGACCGCGGTGTCCTTCCAGTGTCCGAATTTCACGACGCGGTTGATGTATTCATCCGCGAGGTTGACGCCGCCGTTGAAGGCCACTTTGCCGTCGATCACGAGGATCTTCCGGTGGTCGCGGTAGTTGTAGTGGGTGGACAGGACGGGTTTGATCGGAGAAAAGGGGCTTGCCTTGATGCCTTTGGCTTCCAGAAGCTTCCAGTAATTGACAGGAAGCGTGGCCATCTCGCAGGTGCCGTCGTACAGGACCCGGATCTCAACGCCTTCACTTGCCTTTCGGATCAGGATGTCCAGAATGCGGCCCCACATGTATCCCTCTTCGATGATGAAATACTCCATGAAGATGAATTTTCTGGCTTTTTCAAGCTCCTCCAGCATGGCTTCGAATTTGTACTCGCCCAGAGGAAAATAGGTCACACTGGTGTGCTCATAAAGCGGGAAGCAGTTGCTTCTGTTGAGGTAGCGGCACAGGTCGTCGGTGCCGGAGCCGTCACGCTCGATCTTTCCCAGAACGTTCTCCGGCTGCTTAAGGAAGTGTCTGCTGTTCTGGATCTGCAGATTGACCATCTTTTTTTCCATCCTGTGGCCGATGTTCGACCTCGTATAGAGGAGGAATGCGGCGCCGGGTACAGGAAGGAGGGAGATAATG
>JAFSYO010000075.1 GCA_017449925.1 Stomatobaculum sp. | reverse complement strand
CCGTCCACGATATTCAGGATGGCGTCCGGTTTTTCACCGACCAGGTAGCTTCTGGCGACGACCTCCTCCAGAGTGTAGGGAGAGAGGGAATAGATTCCCGGAAGGTCCTGGATGATGACGTCCTTCCGGCCCTTCAGCCGGCCTTCTTTCTTTTCGACGGTGACGCCCGGCCAGTTGCCGACATACTGGCTGGAGCCGGTCAGGTCATTGAATAATGTTGTTTTGCCGCAGTTCGGATTTCCTGCGAGCGCGATCTTAAGTTCCATAGATTTCATACTCCTTGATTATGTTTATTCCATCTCGATCAGTTCCGCGTCGCTTTTCCGGAGACTCAGATCGTAGCCCCGGAGGTTCAGCTCCATGGGATCGCCGAGGGGCGCGACCTTCCGGACGAAGATCTCGACGCCCTTAGTGATGCCCATGTCCATGATGCGGCGCTTGATGGCGCCGGCGCCGTGCAGTTTCTTTACCACGGCGGATTCACCGACCTGTACATCTCTCAGTGTTTTCATTCCCGTTACCCCCTTTTTTTGTTTCTTTCAGAACATGATCCTGGAAGCCATGGACTGGTCCAGGGCGACCCGGCTGTCCTTGACCTGTACGATCAGGCCGCCTGCGAGGCTGCTGACCACGGTGACTTCCGTATCCACAACAAAACCCAGTTCGGCGAGATGCTGCCGGACGTCATCCTTTCCGGTGATCCTGCGGACAGTCACGGTCTCACCGGGTTTTGCCATTGTTAAAGGAATCATTCTTTATGCCTCCTGTTAATATATGCTGCAGTACTTCGGGTTAAGAGACACTTACTTTTGATAGATAAAACTAACCAAAGTTATGGATATCTAACCACAGAACCTGCTGCAAGTCAATTACAGAAAAACCGATATGCAAAAAGAGTCAATATCAAAACAGTCAGTATCGAAGCTGTCAATGAAAAACAGATATTTTGAGGTATGACAGCCAGCATGAAAATGATATGATGGACAGGAAGCATCATAATGAGAAAGAAACCGGAAGAAACAGACGATACAGAAGATCCAGGAAGAAAAAGGAGAACAGAAATGATCCAGGATATCGCACCAAAAAAGTTTCATAATGAATATCATCCGGAGATCCGGCCGAAGTCGGGGGATCCGGTATTCCACTTTCGGGGAAGGGACGTGCTGATCAGCAGTGAGCCTGAAAAACCCTGGCCCTCCTTCTGTGAGGTTCAGAATGAAGAGCAGGTAGTCTACATTTTTTCCATCGACGAACAGCACTACTTTATGCTGCTGGACGACGAGGCGGATGTTCCGGATAAATATACGTACCGCGACGTGCGGACGGTGAGAGGTGAGAACAGGCTGGAAGGACACGAGATCTTCGCGGCATTCACCGCGCTGCACCTGAACAGCTGGTATCGCGCCAACCGCTTCTGCGGCAGCTGCGGAGGAAAGACCGAGTCCGACACTGTGGAGCGCGCCATGAAGTGCAAGGACTGCGGAAGAGTGATCTATCCCCGCATCAATCCCGCCGTCATCGTCGGCGTTACCAACGGGGATAAGCTGCTCCTCACATATTACGCGAGAAACCGCGGCGTGCAGAAGATCCCGGCCCTGATCGCCGGCTTCACGGAGATCGGAGAGACTTTCGAGGAGTGTGTTGCCAGGGAAGTGATGGAAGAAGTGGGGCTGAAGGTGAAGAACATCCGCTATTACAAATCCCAGCCCTGGGGCATTGCGGACGATATTCTCGCCGGCTATTACTGCGACGTGGACGGAGACGACACCATACACATTGATCAAAACGAACTGAAAAAGGCGGAGTGGGTCAGCAGAAAGGATATCACCGGTCAGCCGAATCCCGGCAGCATGACCCACGAGATGATGATGTGGTTCAAGGACCACGAAGTCTGACGTGCAGAGGGAGACAGAGAAGACAGGAGACAGAGGATCAGTCCTCTGTCTCCTGTTTCAATGAGTCGAAGTATTCTTTCCGGTAATCGGAGGGTGATGTACCGGTGTATTTTTTGAAGATCTGAGAGAAGTGCGCCGGCGATACAAAACCGACGGAAGATGCGATATGCGCTATGGGGAGCTCGGGCTGTGTCAGAAGTTCCTTCGCGGCTTCACATCGCAGCTGATTGTGGAACGCGAGCAGCGTTGTGCCCTTCATTTTTTTAAAGGTCCGGAGCAGATATGATTTGTCGACGTGGACAGCGTCCGCCAGGGCGTCGAGAGAAAATTTCTGCGTATAGCGTTCCCGTACCAGCTGCTCCGCGGCGTCAGCCAGTTCACGCCGCGCCCCCGAACCGATCTCTTCCTGGATCAATTCCTTGCCTCCTGAAATTAGATAATGCTAACTATGATTATATTATACTAACTTCGGGAGAAATGGCAGAGGCTTTTTTTTATTTTTCTCAGAAGTCAATTTCAGAATACTTTGCCGCGAATGGAACTGTGCCGCGTACAGGCAAAAAAACTTTACCGTGACGCAGTGTTCGTGTATAATGTTCGTGTTGCAAAATCAGGCAATTCCGGTATTTAACAGGATCAATGACCCGGTTGACCGGGACCGGGTACGGGAAAGGAAATAAAAAAGTGAAGAACGAGCGCAGAGTTGGAACTGTATCAAGAGGAATCCGCTGCCCCATCATCCGCGAAGGGGACGACCTTTCGGTGATCGTGACAGACAGCGTACTGGAAGCCGCGGAGGCAGAGGGCTTTTCCATTCGGGACAGAGACGTCATCGCAGTGACGGAGTCTATTGTCGCAAGAGCCCAGGGCAATTACGCGACGGTCGATAATATCGCGGAGGATGTCCGCACGAAGACCGGCGGCGGAACCGTCGGCATCATTTTCCCGATCCTTTCCAGAAACCGTTTCGCGATCTGCCTGAGAGGCTTCGCGAAGGGCGCGAAGAAGATCGTGCTGATGCTGAGCTATCCCTCCGACGAGGTGGGCAACGAGCTGGTGAGCCTTGACAAGATCGACGCGGCCGGCGTGAACCCCTACAGCGACGTGCTGACTCTGGAGAAGTACCGCGAGCTGTTCGGCGTCAACAAGCATGAGTTCACCGGCGTGGACTACGTGGAATACTACGGAAACCTGATCAAGGAGTGCGGCGCGGAGTGCGAGATCATCTTCGCGAACCACGCGCAGGCCATCCTGGACTACACTGACACGGTCATCACCTGCGATATCCATACCAGAAAGCGCACCAAGCGGATCCTGAAGGATGCCGGCGCAAAGGTAGTCCTGGGTATGGACGACATCATGACCGCATCTGTGAACGGCAGCGGCTTCAATGAGAACTACGGCCTCCTTGGTTCCAACAAGTCCACCGAGGACAAGGTGAAGCTGTTCCCGAGAGCTTCCCAGCCGCTGGTGGAGAACATCCAGAAGAAGATGCTGGAGAAGACCGGAAAGCACGTCGAAGTCATGGTCTACGGCGACGGCGCCTTCAAGGATCCCCAGGGCAAGATCTGGGAGCTGGCAGATCCGGTGGTCTCCCCGTTCCACACCGCGGGTCTCATCGGCACACCCAACGAGCTGAAGCTGAAGTATCTCGCGGACAATGACTACAAGGATCTGTCCGGTGAGGCGCTGAAGGCAGCCATCTCCGAGAGCATCCGGAAGAAAGACGGCGACCTGAAGGGCAATATGGCTTCCCAGGGAACCACGCCCCGTCAGCTGACCGACCTCATCGGTTCTCTCTGTGACCTGACCAGCGGTTCCGGCGACAAGGGAACGCCGGTGGTCCTGGT
>JAFSYO010000074.1 GCA_017449925.1 Stomatobaculum sp. | reverse complement strand
CAAAGCCCTTTGAACTTTCCGACTTTTCCCATGAGAAGCAGACGGAAAGAGGACTTAAGGCGCTGGAGGAACTGATCGCCGTCATGGAGCAGTACCGCACGGAGTTTATCGCCACGAAGGACAAGACAGCCTGGTACAATATGATCCAGCTGCTGCCGACCTCCTATAATCAGATGCGGACCTGCACGCTGAACTACGAGACGCTGGTAAATATCTACTATGCGCGGAAAAATCACAAATTGGAGGAGTGGCATACCTTCTGTGACTGGATCCGGACGCTGCCCTACGCGGACCAGCTGATCCTGGGCCTGGACCCGGACAGCCCGGCGGAGGGAGAGGACAAAGCATGAGGATGATCGCGCTGACAGACCGGAAGTGGGCCATAGGAAAAGGAGGGGACCTTCTGGTCCGGATCCCGAAGGATCACCAGCTGTTTCTGCAGGAAACGCTGGGATGCCATGTGGTGATGGGAAGGAAGACCTTTGAGAGCCTTCCCGGAAAACAGCCGCTTTACGGGCGCGTCAACGTCGTTCTTTCAGAAGATCCTTCTTTTTCTCCGAAAGGCGTCAGGGTCTGCAGGAGCATGGAAGAGGTGCTGGAGCTTCTTTCGGATGTTCCCCGGGAGAGGATCTGCGTGATCGGCGGGGAAAGCATCTACCGCCAGTTCCTTCCATACTGCAGCACGGCGGACATCACCGCGGTGGATTACGTCTACGACGGAGACCGCTTTTTCCCGGATCTCGATAAAGATCCGGAATGGAAACTCACTGCGGAGAGTGAGGAAGAGACCTATTTTGATCTGGCATTTACCTTCCGGCGCTACAAAAGGATCGCCGGAGGAAAAAAGCATATGCAGTAAATCAGTTAAGAATTAAAGGAGAGTGAGCAACATGTACCGCATTCTGAAAAAACGGAAACTGGCGGAAAAGATCTGGCTGATGGACATCCAGGCTGACCGCATCGCTGCGAAATGTCTTCCAGGAGAATTCCTCATCGTGAAGATCGACAAGCAGGGTGAAAGAGTACCGCTGACGATCTGCGACTACAACCGCGAGACTGGTGTCATCACCATCGTCTTCCAGGTGGTGGGCGCCAGCACCTACCGCATGGCGGAGGAGCTGAATGAAGGAGATGCCTTCCAGGACGTGGTGGGACCCCTTGGCAGACCCAGCGAACTGACGGAGAAGACCCCGGAGGAACTTCAGAAGATGAACATCCTCTTCGTGGCCGGAGGCGTCGGCACCGCGCCTGTGTATCCCCAGGTGAAGTGGCTGAAGGAGCAGGGAGTTTCCGCGGATGTGGTCCAGGGCTCCAAGAACAAGGACCTGGTCATTCTGGAAGAAGAGATGAAGGCAGTCTGCGGCGACCATCTTTTCATTACCACTGATGACGGTTCCTACGGCTTCCACGGAATGGTCACCGCGAAGATCGAGGATCTGGTGAAGAACGAGGGAAGAAAGTATGACCTCTGCGTGGCCATCGGACCGATGATCATGATGAAGTTCGTCGCCCGTCTCACGAAGGAACTGGGCATCCCCACCATCGCCAGCATGAACCCGGTCATGGTGGACGGCACCGGCATGTGCGGCGCCTGCCGTCTCCTTGTGGGCGGCAAGGTGAAGTTCGCCTGTGTGGACGGTCCGGAGTTCGATGCCCATGAGATCGATTTCGACCAGGCGATGAAGCGTTCCAGAATGTATCAGACAGAGGAAGGAAGAGCCTTCCTGAAGGTCCAGGAGGGTGCGACGCACCACGGCGGATGCGGAAACTGCGGAGGTGAAGCGTAATGGATATGATGAAGAAAGTGCCTGTCCGTGAGCAGGAACCGCTGGCAAGAGCAATGAATTTTGATGAAGTATGTCTCTGATACAAT
>JAFSYO010000073.1 GCA_017449925.1 Stomatobaculum sp. | reverse complement strand
GGTGGTCTTCTGTCTGGACCGGGCGGGACTGGTGGGCGCTGACGGGGATACCCATCAGGGGATCTTCGATCTGTCTTATCTCAGCTGTATTCCCAATATGACCATTCTGGCTCCGAAAAATGACCGGGAGCTGGAGGACGAGCTGCGCTTCGCCCTTTCCTACGGCGGCCCCATCGCCATCCGGTATCCGAGGGGACAGGCTTACCGGGGCCTGCAGGAATTCCGCGCACCGGTGGAATTCGGCCGGGGAGAGATGCTGTTCGAGGAATCCGGCACGGCGATCCTGGCTGTCGGAAGTATGGTGAGTACCGGAGAACATGTCCGGGAAAAGATGAAGGCAAGGGGGCGGAACTGTTCCCTGGCCAATGCCCGTTTTATCAAACCTGTGGACACAGAGCTTCTTGAACGGCTGGCAGAGCGCCATGAAGTCATCATTACGATGGAGGAAAACGTGCTGAGCGGCGGACTGGGCCTTCAGGTCTCAGACTGGATCAGGGAGCATTATCCGCAGATCCGGGTGTTCCACGTCTCCCTGCCGGATGCCTATGTGGAGCATGGAGATGTGTCCGTGCTGCGGGAGCATCTCGGGATCGATTCGGATTCCGTTATCAGAAAACTGGAAGAGAGTGGGATCATATGAAAAAAAGACTGGACCTGCTCCTTACGGAGAGGTATCTTGCCCCCAGCCGGGAAAAGGCGAAAGCGCTGATCATGTCCGGCATCGTGTATGTGAACGGACAGAAGGAAGACAAAGCCGGGGCTTCCTTTCCGGAAGAGGCGGAGATCGAGATCCGCGGGAATACATTGAAATATGTGAGCCGCGGCGGACTGAAGCTGGAAAAGGCAGTGGCCGAATTCGGCGTACAGCCGGAGGGGAAGATCTGCATGGACGTAGGTGCTTCCACCGGCGGTTTTACCGATTGTATGCTGCAGAACGGCGCGCTTAAAGTCTACGCGGTGGATGTAGGACACGGTCAGCTGGACTGGAAGCTGCGCAACGATCCGCGGGTAGTCTGCCTGGAGAAAACGAACATCCGGTACACGACCCGGGAACAGGTCCCGGAAGAGATCGCCCTTTCTTCCATCGATGTTTCTTTCATTTCCCTCTCCAAGGTGCTGCCGGCAGTGAAGAACCTTCTTTCTCCGAAGGGAGAGGTGGTGGCTCTGATCAAGCCGCAGTTCGAGGCGGGGAGAGAGCAGGTGGGAAAGCACGGCGTCGTAAGGGATCCGGCGGTACATTGTTCTGTGATCCGCGCGGCGGCTGAATACGCGGCACAGAACGGGTTTACGGTCCGCGGACTGACTTATTCACCGATCCGGGGGCCGGAGGGAAATATTGAATATCTGTATGACCTGAGCGCGGACCCTGAAGAGGCTGAGCGGTATCCCGGACTGACGGAAGATGAGATCAGCCGGGTCGTGCGGGAAGCGCACCGGGAACTGGATCAGAAAAAGGAGCAGGTATGAAGCGTTTCTGGCTGTTTGTTAACTGGAAAAAGGAGCATGCGGCGGAGACCGCTGCTTTCGTGCGGGAATGGATGCTTCGGAACGGGGCTGAGTCCGTGGTCATCACGGACGAACTGGATCCGGAACGCATCAAGGAAAACGCGGACTGCCTGATCACCCTGGGCGGGGACGGTACCATCATCCGCGCCTCAAGAGGGATCGCCGGAAGCGGGATCCCCATCGCGGGAGTGAACCTGGGACATCTCGGGTATCTTACCGCGGTCAGCAGCAAGGCGGAGATCCCGGAGCTTCTGGATGCACTTTTATGCGACCAGTACCGAATTGAATACCGGATGATGCTGCAGGGGATACTGGGCGAGGGAGAGGACTGTGTAAACCAGAAAGAAAAGCCGTATCTCGCGCTGAATGAGGTCGTTCTCCACCGGCGGATCGAGGCGGCCCCCGCCGAATTCCGCGTTCTCGTGAACGGAGCTTTCTTGAATGAATATAAATCAGATGGTATAATTATTTCCACGCCGACCGGTTCCACCGCTTATAATCTCAGCGCAGGCGGTCCCATCGTTGATCCGGCGGCAAAGATGATGATCCTGACGCCGATCTGTCCTCACGCACTGAACAGGAACAGCATCGTTTTGAAGGCGGAGGACCGTCTGGACATTCTGATCCCGCCGGGAAACAGCGGGGAGATCAGAGTGAGCTTCGACGGCACGGAGAATCTTCGTGTAAGACCGGGCGGATGCGTGCGGGTAACAGAGACGGAATGCACCACGCCTCTGATCCTGCTGCCCGGCGGAACGTTTCTCACCCAGCTGAGAAATAAACTGACCACTCTGTAGGAGATCGAAATGAAACTTGAAAGACACTCGAAGATCGTCGAACTGATCGGAAAGTATGAAATAGACACCCAGGAAGAGCTTGCGGAGCGTCTCCGGGAGGCCGGTTTTACCGTGACCCAGGCCACGGTATCCAGGGACATCCGGGAACTGAAGCTCACAAAGGTCGCCATGGACAATGGAAAACAGCGTTACACGGTGATGCAGTCCCAGGACTCCCATACGGATAAATATATCCGTATCCTGCAGGACGGTTATCTTTCCATGGACAGAGCACAGAATATCCTGGTGATCCGGACAGTTCCGGGCATGGCCATGGCAGTGGCGGCTTCTTTGGATGCCCTTCATTTTCATGAGCTGGTGGGCTGCATTGCCGGAGACGACACTATTCTCTGCGCTGTGCGGTCCTCTGATGATACGATCAATCTGATGGAGAAGATCCGGAAGATGATCGGAATGTAAGGAAGGACTATGCTTTCTGAACTTCATGTTAAAAATTTTGCCCTGATCGAACAGGCAGACCTGGAATTTCGTGAAGGGCTCAATATTCTTACGGGCGAGACTGGCGCAGGCAAATCCATCCTGATCGATTCCATCGCAGCGGCGCTGGGAGGAAAAACAGGAAAAGATGTGATACGCACCGGGGAGGAATCATCCTATATCGAGCTGATCTTTACTGTGGACGGAGAAGAAGGGGCTGCCGGGCTTAAGGATATGGGCGTCACACCAGAGGAAGACGGCACACTGATCCTTTCCAGAAAGATCATGAAAAACCGGAGTGTCCTCCGGGTCAACGACGAGGCGGTCACCGCCCAGAAGCTCCGGCAGATCACGGGTCATCTTATCGACATTCACGGACAGTCGGAACATCAGACTCTCCTGTATCCGGAGATGCACTTGAAATTCGTAGATCTGATGGGACCCGGAGAGCTGAAGGAACTGACTGGAAAGTGCGCTCGTGTTTACCGGCGGTACGCTGAACTGAAAAGCATTTTAAGGAAAGAATCTGACCAGGCGTTCCGGGAACGGGAAAAGGAGATCCTTCAGTATGAGATCGAAGAGATCCGGGATGCCGGCCTGAAGGAAGGGGAAGAAGAGGCGCTGCAGGCAGAGTACCTGAAGATACGGAATTATTCCAGGATCCGGGAGGCCCTTGGCGCCGCTTCTGAAGCGCTGGAAACAGATGCGGTCTCACTGGCTGTGCGGAAAGTCGCCGACGTAACGGAGTACGCGCCGGAGCTCCAGGAACTTTCGGGACAGCTGGAAGAACTGGACGGCCTGATCACCGATGCCAGGAGAGAAGTGCTGTCGAAGCTGGAGCATGCGGACTGTGACGAAGAGCGCCTTGCGGCAGTGACGGAACGGCTGGACCTGATCAGGCGTCTTCAGGAGAAGTACGGTGAAGATGTCCCCGGGATCCTGCTTCTGGCAGAGAAAAAAGAGGAGCGCCTTCAGTACCTTATCTCTTTCGAAGAGAACAGAACGGAGATGATCAGGGAAAAAGCAGCTCTGGAAAAAGATCTGGCGGAACTGTGCGGCAACATTTCCGTACTCCGGAGGAAGACGGGGACCGTACTGGAACAAAACGTGGTCTCTGTGCTTCGGGCGCTGAATTTTGATTCTCCTTCGTTTCAGATCATGTTCCGGGAAAAGGAAGAGTTCGGTGAAGACGGGAAGGATGCTGCCGAGTTCTTCATCAGTACGAACCCCGGGGAGCCTCTGAAGCCTCTCCGAAGCGTGGCCAGCGGAGGAGAACTGTCCCGCATCATGCTTGCATTAAAGTCAGTGCTGGCAGAAAAGGACGAGATCCCCACAGTGATCTTTGACGAGATCGATACCGGAATCAGCGGCAGGACTGCCCAGATGGTGGCGGAAAAGCTTTCAGTGATAGGAAAAGGGAGACAGGTCCTCTGCATCACACATCTGCCGCAGATCGCCGCTTATGCGGACCACCATTTCCTGATCAGAAAACAGTCTGACGGAAAGCGGACACAGACCTCCATTACGGAGATCCGGGGAGAAGAGATCACGGAAGAACTTTCCAGACTGATCGGAGGAGCGGAGATCACGGAAGGTGTGAGGAAGACCGCTGAGGAGATGAAACTTCTTGCGGAGAAAATGAAAAACAGCGCGGGCGTCTAAGCTTTATCGTCAACTTTATGATATACTGTTCTTGGCAGAAAAGTGAAACAAGTACCGGAAGGAGATCTTATGAAGAACATACTTTTTGTTGCGTCAGAGGCTGTACCGTTCATCAAGACGGGGGGACTGGCGGATGTCGCCGGTACGCTTCCGAAGTGTTTTGACAAAAAATATTTTGATGTCCGGGTGATCATACCGAAATACATGTGTATTCCCGAAGAGATCCGGTTCAAGTTCGAATACATCGATCATTTCTATATGTATTACAACGGCCAGGAGAGATATGTCGGAATCCTGAAGTATGTCCAGGACGGTGTGACCTTCTATTTTATCGACAACGAATCTTATTTCAGCGGACCGAAACCCTACGGAGACTGGCTCTATGATCTTGAAAAGTTTGCCTTCTTTTCCCAGGCGGCGCTTTCCGCGCTTCCCGTCATAGGATTCAAACCGGATGTCATTCACTGTCACGACTGGCAGACAGGACTTATCCCGGTCTATCTGAAAGACCGTTTCCGCGGCGGTGATTTCTTTAAGGACATCAAGTCTGTCATCACCATTCACAACCTGAAATTCCAGGGCGTATGGGACGTGAGGACGATCCAGCGTCTGTCCGGCCTTCCGGATTATTATTTCACTTCAGATAAGCTGGAAGCGTACAAGAACGGAAACTACCTGAAGGGCGGCATCGTTTACGCGGACGCGGACACGACCGTCAGCAGCACCTACGCAAAGGAGATCCAGATGCCGTTTTACGGTGAAGGGCTTGACGGACTGATGAGGGCCCGCCAGAACGATCTCCGCGGTATTGTGAACGGTATTGACTACGAAGAATTCAATCCGGAGACGGACAAGCTGATCCCGCAGCAGTATTCTGTGGATAATTTCCGCAAAGAAAAGATCAAGAACAAAAAAGCCCTGCAGAAGGAATTCGGGCTTGCAGTGGACGAAAAGAAGTTCATGATCGGCATAGTTTCCAGACTGACGGACCAGAAAGGCTTTGATCTCATCAACAGTGTGATGGATGAGCTTTGCTCCGATGAGAACCTGCAGTTGATGGTACTGGGGACCGGCGACGAGAGATATGAAAACATGTTCCGTCACTATGACTGGAAATATCATGACAGAGTCTCTGCCCAGATCTACTATTCGGACGCTGTCGCTCATAAGATCTACGGTTCCTGCGATGCTTTCCTCATGCCGTCCTTGTTCGAGCCCTGCGGTCTTTCCCAGCTGATCGCGCTCCGTTACGGAACGCTTCCGATCGTCCGGGAGACGGGCGGCCTGAAGGATACAGTCGAACCTTACAATGAATATGAGGGAACGGGCACCGGCTTCTCCTTCTCCAATTACAATGCACAGGAAATGCTGAATACGGTACGGTATGCACAGTCCATATTCACAGACAGAAGAAGAGACTGGAACAAGATCGTGGACCGGGCCATGGCTGCGGACTTCTCCTGGAATGCTTCCGCTTTGAAATACCAGGAGCTGTACGACTGGCTGATCGGATATTGAACATAAGAGAAGTGACTTACTGGATATGAGTATTTTTTCCCAGCTTTTGAACAATCAAGTATTTGCCTGCGCTGCGGCAGCATGGTTCATCGCACAGGTCTTAAAGACTGTGATCGACATGTGGTCCACAGGATCTTTTAAGATGGAACGGCTGTACGGAAACGGAGGCATGCCCAGCTCTCACAGCGCCACAGTCTGCGCGCTGGTCACAAGTGCAGCCTATGTTTACGGATTTTCCTCCTTTGAGTTTGCCATCAGCTTCTTCTTTGCGCTGGTGGTGATGGTGGATGCCATGGGAGTGCGCAGAGAGACAGGGAAACAGGCTCAGCTTCTGAACATGATGATGGAGGAGGACTTCTGGAATTTTGACGACCCCAGGGCCTTTGAAATGCGGTTCAAGGAGCTGATCGGACACACGCCTTTGCAGGTGATGGTGGGCGCGATCCTCGGGATCATCGTGGCAATTGCCGCAGAGGTGCTGTTTTACTGAAGTTTTGAAGACTGATGCAGAACAGGCATCGGACAAAGGTTTCATATGTCCGATGCCTGTTTTCGGGTGAATGGAAATGAAAAGAAACTGGCGGTTCCTGCGGTCCGCAGGAGCAATCCTGCTGCTGTGCTTCCTTCTGGCCGCCTGCGGCGGAAAAGACGGGAACGGCGCGGCGGAGGAACAAAGTGTACCCTACAGCGAGGAACAGATGCTTCTGCTCGTTGCCTCAGAACGTAAACAGGCGGAAAACCTGTATACGGAGAGGATATGGGAGGTAAAGACAGGCGCGTCAGGCAGACGCTATGAAGAAGCGTTCTATGAGGAAATGAAGCGCTTCTTTGTGGAGATGACAGCGATGAACGGTATCGCTGCCGAACGCGGCGTGAAGCTTGATGCAGGAGAAAAAAAAGCACTGTCCCAGGCGGCGGAAACTTTTTATCAAACTTCTGTCAGAGGGCAGGAGGCCCTGCAGGCAATGTCTCCGGAAGATACCGAGGAGATGTTCCGGCAGTACGCGCTGGCGATAAAGCTCAGAAGATCCATGCTGGAGGACCGAAGGGCGGAGGTAAGCGAGAGCGAAGCCAAAGTGATCCGGATCCAGCAGATCCGGACGCCGGACGAGAACACTGCCATGCAGATCTTCGACAGGGCCCAGGGAGGTGCTGATCTTTACGCCCTGGCGAAGGCATATGATACTGAACGCAGCACGGCGCTGAAGGTGGGACGGGGAGATCTGCCGAAACAGCTGGAAGATGCCGCATTCTCACTGGAAGACGGCCAGGTAGGAGATCCGGTCCTTTATGACGGTCAGTATTATATTTTTAAGGCGGTGGACAGTTATGATGAGACGGAGACCGCGATGCGCCGTCAGGGCCTGCAGTCAAAACGTCTTCAGGATATTGTCCGGGAGGCCTACCGCGTCTATCAGAAAAAGCACAGGATCACCATGGATGCCCGGAATTGGGAACAGGTGGTGCAGAAGGCAGGATTTTCTTACTCCGGTGAGAATTTCTTCACGGCTGTGAAGGAGGCGTTGGATCATGAAGGCTTATAGTGCTGAAGACCTGCGTATATTTACTCAGGCGCTTTTCACCCGGGACAGCTTTGACTCGTTCCTTGTGCTGGAAGCGGAGTTCCGCACCTACTGCCTTTTTTCCGTGCGGGGTAACGCCGAGCGGGGATGGTACACAGATGAAGAACTGGAAACGGAGCAGGTGGAGGATTATACTTCCTGGAAAAAACTGCGTCCGGTCTGTTTCGGTCTGATCCGGGGAAAAAGAACGCCGCTTTCATTTAAGATCACGTTTCGTCTTCCGCCGGCCGAGGAAGAAAAGCTTCTTCTGGATTCTTCCGGTGGCACACGGATAGAGGAACTGGGAGGGTTTTTCCTGAACCTGAAGTTTGAGGATGGAAAGCTTCTCTGTGTCAGCGCCGCTTCAATAAACCGCTTTCCGCCGGACCGGGTGCTGGAGGAGGCATGGGACCGCTGGACGGAGCGCTTTTTCAGGGAACGCGAGCTGGCTGTCAGAGAATTGTAAGGATGAATGCGCAGGCGGGGCCTGAACTTTATAGGAGAAATGTAATGGCAGAAGAAAATGATTATGGTCTGAAGGGGATGCCGGAGGACCTCGATCCGGAAGAAGGGACTGAGGACCTTCTTCAGATCTATCTGGATGAAGTGAATGCTGTCCGCGAACTGGAGGCGGAAGAGGAAGCCGTTCTGGTGGAAGCAGCAAAAAAGGGAGATCCCGCCGCCAGGGACAGACTGACAGAAGGATACCTGAAGCACGCCCTGACTCTGATGCGGGATTACCTGGGAGGTCCCCTGCAGGTAACGGAACTGATCGGCATTTCTAATCTTGCGCTGGTCAAGGCTGTGAGGATGTATTTAAGCACTTTGCAATCGGAGACGCTTCGTGATATGATAACGCGGACTGTAAAAGAAGATCTGTCCGCCGCGGCGGAACTTGAGCGCGGCCAGTCCGATGCAAACAGCGCCATCGCTGCGAAAGCGAACCGCCTGACGGAGGTATCCAGAGTGATGTCGAATGAACTGGGGCGCCCCGCGACGGAAGCGGAGCTGGCGGAGCGAATGAGAATCACAGAGGACGAAGTTCGGACTCTGATTGAAATGACAATGCGGGCCATCTGAACGTCTGAAAGGAGCAGTAAACATGGGTGTCAGAAGGATTTATGTGGAAAAGAAGCCGGAATTCGCGGTTCGCGCAAGGGAACTGAAAGAAGATATCGTTAATTATCTTGGTATCAACAGCATTGAAGAAGTGCGGGTACTGATCCGGTATGATATCGAGGATATGACGGACCGGACATACGAAAAGTCCTGCGGCACTATTTTTTCGGAACCGCCGCTGGATAACCTGTATGAGGAGACATTCCCCTCAAAAGAAGGGGATATCGTTTTTACTGTGGAATACCTGCCGGGACAGTTCGACCAGCGGGCGGACTCCGCAGTGCAGTGTGTAAAACTGATCAATGAGAATTCCAAAGCTGTGATCCGTTCCGCCACGACTTATGTACTGAGCGGGAGCCCGTCAGAAGAGGAAGTGAACGCAGTCAAGGCTTTCTGCATCAACCCGGTGGATTCCAGAGAGGCGGCAGAAGAAAAGCCGGAGACGCTTGCGGCTGAGTATCCCGTCCCTGAGGATGTCCCTGTGTTCAGCGGTTTCTGTACCATGGAAGAAGATGATTTCAGGGCGCTCTATGATTCCCTGAACCTGGCCATGACCTACAACGATTTCCGTTTTATCCGCAGCTATTTCAGCGAAGAGGAAAAACGGGATCCGTCCATGACAGAGATCAGGATGCTGGATACCTACTGGTCCGACCACTGCCGTCATACGACTTTTTCCACTGAACTCACGGATGTCCGGTTCCAGGACGGCGACTACAGAGAACGTCTGACCCGCACATTTAATGAATATGTGAAAGATCATGAAGAGATCTTCGAAGGCAGAAGCGACAAGTTCATCTGCCTGATGGATCTTGCCCTGATGGCGATGCGGCGCCTTAAGAGAGAAGGAAAGCTCACCGATCAGGAAGAATCTGACGAGATCAATGCCTGCTCCATTGTTGTTCCTGTGGAGATCAATGGGAAGACAGAAGAGTGGCTTGTCAATTTCAAGAATGAAACCCACAACCATCCTACGGAGATCGAGCCTTTCGGAGGCGCGGCGACGTGCCTTGGAGGTGCTATCCGCGACCCGCTTTCCGGAAGGACCTATGTCTATCAGGCAATGCGCATCACCGGCGCGGCGGATCCCACAGCACCTCTTTCTGAGACACTGAAGGGAAAGCTTCCCCAGAGAAAGATCGTCACGGAAGCAGCCCGGGGATACTCTTCCTACGGCAACCAGATCGGACTTGCCACCGGATACGTCAAAGAGATCTATCATCCGGACTATGTGGCCAAACGTATGGAGATCGGCGCGGTGATGGCGGCAGCTCCCCGGAAATATGTGGTCCGCGCGACTTCCGATCCGGGAGATGTTATCATCCTTCTCGGCGGAGAGACCGGACGAGACGGTATCGGCGGCGCCACCGGTTCCAGTAAGGTGCACACCACCGCGTCTATTGAAGTATGCGGCGCAGAGGTCCAGAAGGGAAACGCTCCAACAGAAAGGAAGCTTCAGAGAATGTTCCGGCGTCCTGAAGTCTCCCTGCTGATCAAGAAGTGCAACGATTTCGGTGCAGGCGGTGTATCCGTTGCCATCGGAGAACTGGCGGACGGACTGGACATCGACCTCGATAAAGTGCCGAAGAAATATGCAGGCCTGGACGGCACGGAGATCGCCATCTCCGAGTCCCAGGAGCGCATGGCCTGCGTTATCGATCCCAAGGATGTGGATCAGTTCCTGGCATATGCCGCAGAAGAAAACCTTGAAGCAGTCGCTGTGGCTGTGGTGACAGAAAGTCCCCGGCTGGTCATGCACTGGAGAGGCAAGACCATCGTGGACATCAGCCGCGCTTTCCTGAACACCAACGGAGCGCACCTGGAGGCAAAGGTGGAAGTGGAGATGCCCTCCAGAGAAGATAGTCCCTTCGCCCGCAGAGATGATGTGCCCGATGTCAGGGAAAAGTGGCTTCGAACCCTTGCGGACCTGAATGTATGCTCTCAGAAGGGACTGGTGGAGATGTTCGACAGCTCCATCGGCGCCGCCACTGTGACCATGCCTTACGGGGGATACCGTCAAATGACGGAGACCCAGACTATGATCGCAAAGATTCCGGTGTCTGGAGGGAATACAGATACCGTGACCATGATGAGCTACGGCTATGACCCGTATCTTTCCAAGTGGAGCCCCTATCACGGCGCAGTTTATGCCGTGGCGGATTCTGTGGCGAAGATCACAGCTTCCGGCGGCGACTGGAGAAAGATCCACTTCACCTTCCAGGAATATTTCCGGAGGATGGATGATGAGAAGCCGCTCCGCTGGAGCCAGCCCTTTGCTGCGCTTCTGGGCGCCTACGAGGCCCAGGTCCGCCTTGGACTCGCCAGTATCGGAGGAAAGGATTCCATGTCGGGCACCTTTAACGACATTGACGTTCCGCCCACTCTTGTAAGTTTTGCTGTAGATGTCGCCTCCGCAAAGACAATCATCTCTCCGGAACTGAAAAAGGCCGGCAGCAAGCTGGTCCTGGTGCGGGTAAGAAGAGACAGCGACGACCTTCCGGACTGGGATCACCTGAAGGATCAGTACACAAAGGTGTTCGGAGATATTGCTGCAGGAAGAGTGCTCAGCGCCTATGCTGTGGAACGGGCCGGAATCGCGGAGGCCGTGGCGAAAATGGCCTTTGGCAACCGCCTGGGCGTCAGGATCGAGCACAGCTTTGACAGCAGGGACCTCTTTACCCCCGGCTGGTGCAGCCTGGTGCTGGAAGTCCGGGACGGAAAAGTGGGAGAGCTTTCCTGCGAATATTCTGAGCTGGGCGTGGTGGAAGACAGCGGATGCATTTCCTGGTCCAATGTCACCATTTCCCTCGAAGACCTGGAGAATGCCTGGACAGGGACTCTGGAAAAGGTGTTCCCCTCCGAAACAGGCAAGGGCGGCGGAGCGCTTGATACCCCGGTGTTCCACGCGGAGAATGTATGCTTCCAGCCCAAAGGCCTGGCGGCGCCCCATGTTTTCATCCCGGTGTTCCCCGGAACAAACTGCGAATACGATTCCGCCAGGGCTTTTGAAAAGGCAGGAGCGACCGTGACTCACAGGGTATTCCGGAATCTGAGCGCTAAGGATATTCTGGATTCTGTCGAGGAGTACAGGAAAGAGATCGAAAAATCCCAGATCGTCATGTTCCCCGGCGGTTTCTCCGCAGGTGACGAACCGGAAGGCAGCGCGAAGTTCTTCGCCACCGTGTTCCGGAACGATGTGATCCGGGAAGAGGTCATGAAGCTGCTGAACGAGAGGGACGGCCTTATGCTCGGCATCTGCAACGGTTTCCAGGCTCTCATCAAGCTTGGACTGGTGCCCTTCGGGGATATCCGGGTCCAGGAGAGCAGTGCGCCGACACTGGCCATGAACGTCATCGGCCGCCACATCAGCCGCATGGTGAACCTGAAGGTGGTCTCTGACAAGTCTCCGTGGCTGCAGGAAGTGAAGCCGGGTGAAGTATACGCCAATGCTGCCTCCCACGGCGAGGGACGCTTCGTCGCTCCCCAGGAGACCATAGACCGGCTGTTCGCCGCCGGCCAGGTGGCGTTCCAGTACTGTGATCCCGCGGGCGTGCCCACCATGGACGAAATGTGGAATCCTAATGGTTCCTATTCCGCCATCGAAGGAATCCTCAGCGCCGACGGAAGGATCCTTGGAAAGATGACCCATTCTGAGAGGATCGGAGAAAATGTTGGAATCAATATCCCTGTACAGCAGGATATGCACCTGTTCCGGTCCGGAGTGAAATACTTTAAATAAAGACAGGGCCCGATTCTGGGGCGCTGAAAAATAAATAAATTAAACGGAGTAGTTCGTTATGAAAAAGGTTGTGAAGTTTGGCGGCAGTTCGCTGGCCAGCGCAAAACAGTTCAAGAAAGTCGCTGAGATCATCCGGGCGGATAAAAGCAGGAAATATGTCGTCCCCAGCGCTCCCGGGAAGAGAAATTCCGGGGATACAAAAGTGACAGATCTTCTGTACCAGATGTACGACGCTGCAGGCGACAGAGGAAAGTACGGAGATATTTTCAAAGAGATCCGCAACCGCTTTGAAGAGATCATTGAGGGACTGGGCATCGATCTGAATCTGGACGATGAATTCCGCCGTATGGAAGACAATTTTGTACACCAGATCGGCAGGGATTACGCGGCGTCCAGAGGAGAGTATCTGAACGGTCTTGTAATGGCAGCCTACCTGGGGTACGAGTTCGTGGACCCGGCGGAAATGATCGTTTTTCACGACGACGGAACGCTGGACGCGGAGGAGACCAGGAGAGAGGTGGCCGAACGGCTGGAACATGTGGACAGGGCTGTGATCCCCGGATTCTACGGGGCAAAGCGCGACGGCACGATAACGACCTTTTCCAGAGGCGGCTCCGACGTCACCGGTTCTGTGGTGGCCGGAGCGATCCACGCGGACCTCTATGAGAACTGGACGGATGTCTCCGGATTTCTGTGTGCAGACCCGCGTATCGTCGATAATCCTCCGGTGATTGAGACCATCACCTACCGGGAGCTCAGGGAGCTTTCCTATATGGGCGCCGGCGTACTGCATGAAGCCGCGATCTTCCCGGTACGGAGGGAAGGCATCCCGATCAATATCAGAAATACCAACCGTCCCCAGGACAGCGGCACCATGATCGTGGAAAGCACCTGCAGAAAGCCGAAATACACTATTACCGGCATCGCGGGAAAGAAGGGATTCTGCTCCATCAACATCGATAAAGATCTGATGAACGAGGAGATCGGCTTCGGCAGAAAGGTCCTGCAGGTGTTTGAAGACTGCGGCATATCCTTTGAGCATATTCCGTCAGGCGTCGACACCATGACTGTGATCGTGCACCAGGACGAATTCATGGATCATGAGCAGACCATAGTCTCCCGGATCCACAGGGCGGTCACCCCGGATTCCATCGTCCTGGAGTCTGACCTGGCCCTGATCGCCATCGTGGGCCGGGGAATGAAGGACCAGCAGGGAACTGCGGCCCGGGTGTTCGCAGCGCTTTCCCATGCCAGAGTCAATGTCAAGATGATCGACCAGGGATCCAGTGAGCTCAATATCATCGTCGGCGTAAAGAACGCTGATTTTGAGAAGGCGATCAAGGCCATTTATAAGATTTTCGTGGAAACACAGATCTGAGACCATGATGAAAAAAGTGATCGTAATCGGCGGGGGCGCGGCAGGTATGGCGGCAGCATTGGCTGCCGCCCGGAGCGGCGCCTCCGCTGTTCTTATCGAGAAGAATGAAAAGCTGGGCAAGAAGCTTTTCATTACAGGAAAAGGTCGCTGCAACCTGACAAACGATGCAGATATGAAAGAAGTGCAGGAGCAGGTTGTCTCCAATCCCCGTTTTCTTTTCAGCGCTTTTCAGGCATTTACAAACGCAGATATCATGAGGCTGGTGGAGGATAACGGATGTCCTCTGAAAACTGAGCGAGGCGGCAGAGTGTTTCCTCAGAGCGACCACAGCTGGGACGTGATCAATGCCCTGGAAAGGGCCTTGAAAAAAGCCGGGGTCAGGGTAAGGCTGAATACGGCAGTAAAGCAGCTTCTTATGGAACCATATGACAGCGGGGAAGAAAAGCAGAAACAGGAGCAGAGGATCAAAGGCGTTCTTCTTTCCGGGGAGGAAAGACTGGAAGCGGATGCAGTGATCCTTGCCACGGGCGGCCTTTCTTATCCTTCCACAGGATCCGACGGAGACGGGCACCGTTTTGCAAAAGAGGCGGGACACAGGATCACGGAGACCTGTCCCTCGCTGGTGCCTATGAATGTAAAGGAACATACAGCTGCAGAGCTGATGGGTCTGTCCCTTAGAAATGTGGAGATCCGGATCCTGGACGGAAAAAAAGAGAAGTACAGGGAATTCGGGGAGATGCTTTTTACCCACTTCGGTGTCAGCGGACCGGTGATCCTCTCTGCCAGTGCCGTGACAGGACCGCTGCTGAGAAAGAAAGAGCTGAAGCTTTCCATTGACCTGAAGCCTGCTTTGTCTGCGGAGCAGCTGGACCGCAGGATATTGAGGGATTTTTCCGCGGCACAGAACAAGGATCTGCGGAACGCTCTGACAGACCTGTTTCCTTCCAGACTCATCCCCGAGGTGCTTTACCAGGCAGGACTGGATCCTGCCGGGAAAGTCAGGGATCTCACAAAAGAAGAGCGCGGCAGGCTGGTGCAGGCGACAAAGGCTCTTACCTTTACCCTTACTGGGCTCCGCGGTTTTTCTGAAGCCATCGTTACAAAGGGAGGCGTGAATGTAAAGGAAGTGGATCCTTCCACCATGGAGTCCAAAAAAGTAAAAGGTCTCTATTTTGCAGGAGAACTTCTGGATGTGGATGCCATGACCGGAGGGTTCAATCTCCAGATCGCGTGGAGCACAGGATACCTGGCGGGGAAAAATGCCGCAGGATGGTAAGATTTTTTTCAGAATTACTTCAGAATCTTATGCTATACTGATAAAAATTATTATCCTTATGAAGGAGGAAAACAAATGAAAAAGTGGATGGTAGCCGCGGCGGCGGCAGGAATGAGCATGCTGGTTTCCACAGCTGCCTTCGCGGCTGGCTGGGAGCTTGGAACAGGGGACCATGCGGCTCATTGGAAATATGTAGATGAGGATAACAATGTCTTCATCGGCTGGCATACCATTGACGGCAACAAAGACGGTATTGCGGAGTGGTATTACTTAGATGAGGAGGGCT
Organism: Stomatobaculum sp.; assembly: GCA_017449925.1. The sequence continues at coordinate 3,459 of JAFSYO010000073.1, read as the reverse complement.
GGCTTGTGACCTCCGGCACAACTCCGGACGGCTATACCGTGAACGAGGACGGCGCATGGGTCGTGGACGGAACAGTTATGACAGAAAAGGTGGAAACTGCGGAGACCAAGGCAGAAGCTGAGGAGACCAAAGCGGAGGCCGAGGAGACCAAGGCAGAGGCCGAGGAGACCAAGGCAGAGGCCGAGGAGACCAAGGCGGAAACCGCAGAGACCAAGGCAGAAGCTGAGGAGACCAAGGCGGAGACCGAGGAGGCAAAGGCTGAGACCGAGGCAGAGAGCGAGGAAGATGCGGAGCCTAAGGTGAACACAAGAGACCCCAAAGATATGCCGGGGGGAAAGTACTGCCTGTACAATACCGTTAATAACGGCGTCACGAAGAAGCTCAGCATTAACGTACTGTATGACAGCTACTACCAGTTCTCGGATATTAAGGACAATGCTGTGACACTGCTCTATACCGTGACAGATACCTATGGCGGAAGCACACAGTTTTTCCAGACCTATACAAAGCAGTCCGACGGTTCTTACATTTCGACTGCCAACGGAGGAAAGACTCTGCTGGAAATTAACACGGCGGAGTACTGGATCTATGTCGGAGAACCTGATTACAGCCGCGGTCATATCTATCTGCTCGAATCGGAAGCGAAAAAATGAGAAAAATGATTCGCGCCCTTGCCATTGACGGACCTGCAGGCGCGGGCAAATCGACGATCGCCCGTGCTGTCAGCAGGGAACTTGGATGGATCTACGTGGATACCGGGGCCATGTTCCGCGCCGTCGCCCTGTATTTTCTGAGAGAAGGCGTGGATGCTGACAATGCCGGGGCGATCCGGGAAAAGGTAAGTGAAGTTTCCGTGACACTGGGGCATGAGAACGGAGAGCAGCAGGTGTTCCTGAACGGGGAGAATGTCTCCGGCCTGATCCGCACTGAAGAGGTGGGTAATATGGCCAGCGCCTGCAGCGTTTATCCTGAAGTGCGGCGGAAACTTCTTGAACTCCAGCGAGCACTGGCCGAACAGCAGCCGGTGGTAATGGACGGCAGGGATATTGGCACCGTGGTGCTTCCTGATGCGGAGACAAAGGTATACCTGACTGCCAGCGTGCCGGTGCGCGCCCAAAGACGTTTCAAAGAACTACAGGAAAAAGGGATCTCCTGCAATATGGAGGAGATCGAGAAAGATATCCGGGAAAGGGACTGGCGGGACATGCACCGCGAAACTGCTCCTTTAAAACAGGCGGAAGATGCTGTTCTGGTAGATAGTTCTGACATGACTGCCGCAGAAGTCACAGAGCGGATCCTTTCTCTTGTGCGGAGAGAAGAGGCTTAAATGGCAGAGGTGAGACTTGCGGAGACTGCCGGGTTCTGTTTCGGTGTCAGCCGCGCGGTGGAGAAAGTTTATCAGGAAGCTGGGAAAGCTTCCGGGCCGGTCTACACCTACGGGCCAGTCATCCACAACGAAGAGGTCGTGAGGGACTTGGAAGAAAAAGGGGTCCGTGTTCTCTCATCTGAAGAAGAACTCCGGAATCTCGAAGAGGGAACGGTGATCATCCGGTCCCACGGAGTCGGAAAAAGAATCTATGATATCTGTGCCGGAAAAGACAGGGTGCGTCTTGTGGACGCAACCTGTCCTTTTGTGGGAAAAATCCATGATATCATCCGGAAAGAAAGCGGCGAAGGAAGAAGAATACTGATTATCGGAGACGCATCTCATCCGGAGGTGCAGGGAATCCGCGGCTGGAGCATGGAGAATACGGATGTCGCCGCCTCGGAGGAAGATCTGAAGGCCTTGGATATAAGATTTAATGATAAGCTGAGTGTAGTCGCACAAACCACCTATAATTCCAAAAAGTTTATAGAAATGATTGATAAACTGAAGAATTTGGTTTATGATATACGTTGTTTTAATACGATTTGCAATGCCACGCAGGAAAGACAGACGGAGGCGCGTAACATTGCTTCCGAAGCCGATGCCATGATCGTGATCGGTGGGAAAAGCAGTTCCAATACAAGGAAGCTTGTGGAAATCTGCCGGCAGGAATGCGGTAACGTATTCTTCATTCAGACGGCGGAGGACCTGAAACCGTTAACCCTGACTTCTTTTGACCGCATAGGCATTACAGCGGGTGCGTCAACCCCGCAAAATATCATTGAGGAGGTTCAAAATATTGTCCGATCAGAGTTTTGAACAGATGCTGGAAGAGTCTTTTAAGACAATTCACACGGGAGAAGTCGTCAAGGGTACAGTTCTGGATGTCAAAGAGGATCAGATCATCCTCAACATCGGCTACAAGTCTGATGGCATCATCACCAGAAACGAGTATTCCAACAACAACAGCCTTGATCTCCGCACGGTTGTGCAGCCGGGCGAGGAGATGGAAGCCAAGGTCATGAAGGTAAATGACGGAGAAGGCCAGGTCGCTCTGTCCTACAGGAGACTCGCTGCCGACAGAGGCAACAAGCGTCTTGAGGATGCATATAATAACCACGAAGTCCTTACCGCAAAAGTCGTTCAGGTCCTGAACGGCGGTTTAAGCGTCACTGTCGAAGAGGCGAGAGTCTTTATTCCGGCGAGCCTTGTGTCTGATTCCTATGAGAGGGATCTCACAAAATATGCTGATCAGGAGATCGAATTCGTCATTACAGAGTTCAATCCCCGCAGAAGAAGGATCATCGGCGACCGCAAGCAGCTGATGGTGGCAAGAAAAGCTGAGATGCAGAAAGAGCTTTTCGGACGCATCCAGCCGGGCGATGTTGTCGACGGTGTTGTGAAGAACGTCACCGATTTCGGCGCTTTCATCGATCTGGGCGGAGCTGACGGCCTGCTTCACATTTCCGAGATGAGCTGGGGCCGCATCGAGAATCCGAAGAAGGTATTCCACTCCGGCGATCACGTGACTGTCCTCATCAAGGATATCATCGGGACCAAGATCGCTCTCAGCCTGAAGTTCCCGGATCAGAACCCGTGGATCGATGCTGCAGAAAAATATGCTCCCGGAAACATCGTGGTAGGCGTCGTTGCCCGTATGACAGATTTCGGCGCGTTTGTCGAGCTGGAGCCGGGCGTTGATGCGCTGCTCCATGTTTCCCAGATCGCCCGCCGTCATATCGAGAAGCCGGCGGATGTCCTTCAGATCGGCCAGGAGATCGAGGCCCAGATCGTTGACTTCAACGAGGCTGACAGAAAGATCTCCCTGAGCATGAAGGCTCTTGAGATGCCGCCGCAGCAGCAGAATGCTGACGAGATCGTTTACAGTGAGTCCGAAGAAGCACCCCAGGACGAGCAGTAATCTGAAGAACTGAATTAAAGAGCCGTCACACTGATCAAAGGTGTGACGCTCTTTTTTTGCGTTCTGCACCCAAACTTGTTATACTGCCAGACAATACGAAGAGAAAGAAAGGACGCGTGCTCTCAGGACAAATCGTTCCCGCCGGAGAGTTTCACAAGCAGCGCGGCGCCGC
>JAFSYO010000072.1 GCA_017449925.1 Stomatobaculum sp. | reverse complement strand
TCCTTCGTATCGTTTTCGTCAAATTTGTAATCGTTTTGTTATCTTTGTTCTCTATATGAGAACTTAACTTCTGTAAATATACTATCACAGGAAACTTTGCGAATCAAGTTTACAGATTCGATTCCTTAAAAACCGTGAAAAATACCATGATGATCCGCTATATTACATCCTCACACATCTAATTGTTCTCACGCAGAAAACGTTTCAGTCATTTTTGTGAATATCCCCATTCAAAGACCGATAGCAGATATGTTCTCATATTGGAAACGTTTCAAATTCTCGTCCATGTCTCCGTCTCGCAGGGAAAGATAGTATGGATACTGTCATGAGGACACGCGTCCTTCTGTTTTTCCATAATAAAAAGACGCCCTCATTGATCTGAAGACGTCTTTCTGTCAGAGATTGTTTTATAGTCGATGATTACAGTTTGTTTTCACACCCCGTTTTCCCGCAGGTCAGCCGTAGATCTGAGACCAGCTCGCGACCTCAGCCACATTCTTCCCTTCTTTTCTCTTCTCCGTGGTGCCGAGGTGCTTCTTCGCGTAAGCTTCCAGGTCCGACGCCATCAGTTCGAAGGTCTTGTCTTCCCCTGCTTTTTTCTTAAGGGCCACTTCCAGCACTGCCTCTGCGTCCTGGGGACGGATCACGACGATACCGTCCTGGTCTCCAACCAGGATATCGCCCGGGAACACGACCTGTCCGCCGCAGGAGACGGGAACATTCACCTCGCCGGGTCCGTTTTTGTACGGTCCCTGGGGCGTGATCCCTTTTGCGTAGATCGGCATCTTCAGGGACTTGATGCCGTCCAGGTCCCTGAGGCATCCGTCGACCACGATGCCCGCGAGGCCTTTTTCCTGGGCGAAGCGCATCATGATCTCACCGGCGAGGGAGCGGTTGTTGCCGCTGCCGCCGTCGACCACGATGATATCGCCGGGCTGTGACATATCCAGGGCCTGATGGAACATCAGGTTGTCCCCGATGGGGGCCTTGACCGTGATGGCGGTCCCGACAAGCTGCACGGAATTCTCAGGGTTCAGGAGCTTCATGTAGTCGTGCATGCAGAAGAGACGGTTCATCTCGTCGTTGATGTTGCTGGAGGGCAGTCCCCGGAAACGCTCCACCAGGGAGCGGTCGGGGCGTTTCACTTCTGTAAAGTAACGGTTTCCTACGTTGAGCATGATAATATCCTTTCCGGCGCTGCGTCCGCGCCATTCTTTTGTTTTACGCCTGCTTCTCGATCTCACGGGACTTTTTGTTCACGTAGTCCATGATCACCGGGGAGAACAGGGAGATGATGATCAGCAGCGCGAGGACGATGCAGATGGGTCTTCCGAAGAAGTACTGCAGCATGCCGCCCTTCGCTTCCGCGAGGATCAGGGAACGTCTCCAGTTGTTTTCGCAGATATCGCTCAGCACCATGCCCAGGACCATCGGAGCGGCAGCGAAGCCGATCTTTTTCAGGATAAATCCGATCAGTCCGAACAGGAGCATAATGTAGACGTCAAAAATGTTGTTGTGGATCGCGAAGGTGCCCACTGCGGAGAGGGCAATGATGACCGGACCCAGGTAACCCATGGGTACCAGGCTGACTCTGGCGACGTACTTCGCGATCACCAGGCCGATAGCTCCCATCAGGAGGTTTGCGAACATGAAGCCCAGCATGATCCCGTAAGTGGTGGGCGCGTTCTTGGTGAACATGGAGGCGCCGGGGTTCAGGCCGTGGATCATCATTCCGCCGAGGAGGATCGCCGCGACGGAGCTGCCCGGAAGTCCCAGGGTGATGAGCGGGATCAGGGCGCCGCCGGTGGCCGCATTGTTTCCTGTTTCGGAGGAGGCTACGCCTTCCAGGGATCCGTGGCCGAACTTTTCAGGTGTCTTGGAGAATTTCTTTCCCAGGCTGTAGCAGATCCAGGAGGAGACGCCTGCGCCGGCAGCCGGGACGATCCCGACGATGGTTCCCACGATGGAACACCGCGCCATGGTGGGGAAGAGCGTCTTCATTTCTTTCCAGGGCGGAAGCACTTTCGCGTGCTTCATCCCTTCTTCATCCTCAATGACAGAGCCCTGCTTCCCGTGGTGTACATCGTACGCCAGGGTCATGACCTGCGCCACGGAGAACATGCCGATCAGGACCGGCACGTAGTTCAGGCCGTCCTCCAGCTGGATCATGCCGAGGGTCATGCGGGGAAGTCCGGAGATCTTGTCGATGCCGACACATCCCAGCAGGAGTCCCAGGACGCCGGAGAAAAGACCTTTGATCACGTTCTCTCCTGCCAGGCTGGCAATGATAGTGAGACCGAAGACCGAAAGGAGGAAGTACTCGAGAACAGAGAACTTCAGGGAGAAGGCGCCCAGCGCGGGGGCGATCAGGAGCATCGCGATGGCGCTGACAGTCCCGCCCACGGCGGAGCCGAAGGTCGCGACGCCCATGGCTTCCATTCCGCGTCCCTGCTTCGTCAGCTGGTAGCCGTCAATGGCTGTGGCGGCGGATGCCGGGGTGCCGGGAGTGTGACAGAGGATCGCAGTGATGGATCCGCCGTAGATCGCCGATGTGTACAGCGCCACCAGCATGGTCAGCGCCGCGACAGGCGACATGGAGTAGGTGATGGGGAGCATGATGGAGACGCCCATCGCCGCGGAGAAGCCCGGCAGCGCGCCAATCACCATTCCGCCGACGACGCCGATCACCAGGGCAAGGACCACATCAAAACTTGTCAGCAGGGTCAGTCCGGCCATGATATTTGCCACCATTTCAGCAAGCCCCCTTTCACATTCTGCCAAGCAGGCCCAGGTTGAAGAGGTTCAGCCCGAACTGCCGCACGAAGACAAAATAGATAAACGCGAGATAACACACGGTGATCAGAATAATCATCTTCCAGTCCGTACGCTTCATGTAGCGCATGAGGGCCACAAGCATCACCGCGGTGGCGATGAAATAGCCGGCCACCAGGAAGAGGATCACGTACCCGAGCACAAAGAGCCAGCAGATCAGCGGCACCTTCAGGATATCGGCGTTCAGCAGCTCCTTCATCTCCTCAGGGTTCTGCCGCTTCGTTTTATTCAGCCCCTGTACCAGGATAATGATACCCAGCAGGGCAAGGATCCCGCAGAGCAGGTGCGGCATCAGCGCCGACCCCAGCGGAAGTTTCCTGTTCAGGAACAGGACCCACGCCACAAACACCAGGGAACCGAGGCCTACAAACACGTCCTGGTGCAGTTTTCTGTTTTCCATCTGAGTTTCTCCTTCCCTGCCGGGTCTCCGGCAGGACCGTCGTTCCCTCCGGAACCATCCGCTCCTGCCGCCCGGCTTTTTTCTGTGTGATTATTTCTTTTCTGTGTGATTACTTCTTCTCGACGCCCCAGATCTCAAGTCTCTGGTCCAGCTGGTCCATCAGAAGATCGTAGTACTCCTGGCCGGTGTAGAGCTTCAGCTCCGCGCCCATGGCCTCCATGTTCTTCCGGTACTCTTCATCCTCGAACACATTCGCGAGAGCGTTCATCATGACCTCTCTCTTCTCCTCATCCACGCCGTGCATGTAAGCGTAGCCGCGGGCGGAGAAGGAAACATAATTGCCGATGCCGAGTTCGGACTCGGTGGGAACGTCCGGAAGATATTTGGACCGCTCGTCGCCGTACACCACGACGACCTTGTAGCCGTTTTCTTCAGCTTCCATCATATCTCCCACGTTTCCGATGAGGAAGTCCACTTCGCCGGCCAGGAACATGGTCTCCGCGTCGCCAGCGCCTTCGACGGGAATCACGGTAATGTTGCAGCCGTATTCCTTTTCCATCATCTTCGCCACGGTGGCGTCGCCGCTGGTCAGGGTCGTGGTGGCGCACGCGCAGATCAGCTGCTTCTCTTTTCCGTAGTTGATCAGGGACTGGTAGTCACTGAAGCGGGCGTCGTCGGAACGGATCGCCACGCACTGGTAATCGATCACGTGGTTCGCCAGCAGGTCAAAGCTGTCGATGTTGTACTCTCTGGGGTTGGTCTCATCGTACGCGCCGTACACGATGCTTAAGTTCACCAGGGCGAAGGTGTTTCCGTCCGGTTCCGTGTTGTTCAGGAGGCGCATCCATGCGAGGGTGGAGCCGCTTCCCGGGGCATTCTCGACGATGACCGGAACGCCGAGCTGCTTCTCCAGTGCACTGGCCAGATATCTGCAGCCAAGGTCGGAGGAGCCGCCTGCGGAGTATCCGCAGAGGAGGGTGATGGTCTTGTCAGGCCAGCCCGCGGAGGTCTTCAGGGCGCCGGATGATGCCGCGCCGCTTCCTCCTGCCGGAGCCTGGCTTTCTGCCGCCTTTGTTTCCGCGGTCTGCGCCGCCGTTGTCTGTGCTGCCGTTGTCTGCGCCGCCGTTGTCTGCGCCGCGGTAGTTGCGCTTCCGCTGCCGCCGCAAGCCGCAAGGCTCAGGACCATACCCGCCGTCAGGATCGCCGATACCAGTTTTTTCATTGTTCTTCCTCCTTTTTCATCTCTTTAAGATCATGATTTGTTTTGTGCTTTCCGGTGCTGATCAGTTTTGCGTCTTTTATTCATTCTCAGACCGCTGCCTTCGCAGGGGCCAGGAATTTACTGTTTACCACGTGATCCATCGTTCCGCTTTCTTCGAACTTCCGGATCATTCCGGCGATCCTGGGGATCATCTCGTCCGCCAGGTCGTTGGAGGTGCCGCCGAGGTGCGGTGTGATGATGACGTTTTCCAGCTTCGCAAGAGGATTTCCGGAGAGGTCCTCATCCTCCACGCAGTCGAGCCCGGCAGAGCTGATCCTGCCTTCCTTCAGGGCCTCGTACAGGGCTTTGTCATCAATGATCCCTCCTCTGGAGGTATTCACCACGATCACGTTTTTCTTCATCTTCGCGATCTCCTCCGCGCCGAGAAGATGCCGGGTGGAGTCGAGAAGCGGGACATGGACCGAGATCACATCCGAAGTCCGGACCAGCTCATCCAGAGAGACGAAGCGCATCCCGTACGCCTTCTCTGTCTCCGGGCTCAGGCGGAAGGCGTCGTAATAGATGACTTCCGCGCCGAAGGACTGCACTTCCGAGGCCACCCTTCGGCCGATGTTCCCGCCGCCGATGATCCCGACCGTCTTGCGGCTGAGCGTCGTCATCCGCTCAACGTACTGCTTCCGGTCCCAGACGCCGTCATGGGTCAGGGTGTTCTGCTGCACCAGCGCCCTGCCGCAGGAAAGCATCAGCGTGACTGCCAGCTCCGCGACGGAATAGGCGTTGACCCCGGGAGTGTTTGATACGGAAACGCCCTGCTTTCCGGCAGCTTCTATATCCACGGAATCGTACCCGGCGCCCCACTTGATCACTGCTTTCAGGTCTTTCTTCGGAGCCAGCGCCGCGGCAGTCGTTTTCAGCGACCTGACGACCATCACCTCTCCGTATTCTGTCCTGTTGTAGGTCTCCTGATCGGCCACAGTCTTTATCTCATTGTCCGGCAGTTCCCTCCGGAGTTTTTCCAGCGTTCCTGCGGGATATGTTCCCGCCAGAAGTATCTTCACCATGGATTTCTCCCTCTCTGTTCTTTGTGGTTTTTTGAAAACCGACCATTGATTTTTGTTGTTTATACAATAACTGATTCCAGAGAAAAAGGGAAACGGAGAGATTTTGTCATGTCACAATCAGATTTTGTTGATTTTTAAAATTTATAAAAATCAAGTTGTTATTTTCTTGACACCCTTTCTTCCTGTTATTACAATAAAAAAAACCCGCCTTCGGGACACCCGCGCAGGGCTGAACTTCCATACTGAAAAACACGCTGCTGAATCATCAGGAGAATACCATGGATACTACAAGCCTTATGTACTTTGCCGAAGCGGCAAAGGACCTGAACTTTACAAGAACCGCGAAACGGCTGTTCATTTCCCAGCAGAATCTGAGCAATCACATCTCCCGGCTGGAGGAGTACTACTCCGTAAAGCTTTTTGAGCGCCGTCCGCACCTTGCGCTTACCTACGCGGGGGAGGTGCTGCTCTCCTATACGGCGAAGTTCCGGATCGACGAAGACAATCTGAAAAACGCCTTCTCAGACATACGGGAGAAGGAACGCGGGGTGCTGAAGCTTGGTTTCAGTCCTACGCGCACCAGCGTCGCGATCCCAAAGCTGACGGAGCGTTTCCTGGCTGAATTCCCGAACGTGCAGGTGCAGCTCCACCAGCTGCATTCCAGGGATATCGCGGACAAGCTCCTCTCCGGCGAACTTGACATCGGCCTCAGCACGAACCTGGAGACCTTTGACCGCCAGAATCTCGAAACCTCTGTCCTGTTCCGGGACAGCCTCTACCTTATGGTAAAACGTTCCCTTCTGGAAAAGCACCTGGACCTGACTCCGTCCGCGGCGGATGACCTGATCGGGGAAGCGTACCGGAACGGCATCCTGATCCGGGATTTTATCCGTCTGCCCTTTGTGGACGTCCGCACGGCAAACATTTTCAAGGATGTGTTCAAGTATTCCGGCTGCGAGCCGAACTTCATCATCACTCTGGCCTATCTCACGTTCTCCCAGCCGACCATGTATGAGAATGTCGCCGCCAGCGTCACGACCCGCACCATTTACCTGCACCTGAAGCCGTATCTTCCCCCGGATATTCTCTTCCTCCCCATCCGCCCCATCCCGGGCATGCCGCTGCACGACATCTCCCTCATCCGGCATAAGAAGAAGTATCTTCCCCGGCACGGCCAGCGCTTCCTGGATCTCACTTCCGATTATTTCAGGGCTCTTGACGCTGAATATCCGCCTGAAAACGCGCTGTCCTGAGGGCACGCGTCCTTCCCTTTTCTCAATCGAGTAGGAGGAAATTCCTCTGATTGAGGAATTTCCGACCTCTCACACCACCGTGCGTACCGTTCGGTACACGGCGGTTCAATCAACTTAACAAGTGACACCCCATGCGGTGTAGTAGTCAAGCATAGAGATTAGCCCG
>JAFSYO010000071.1 GCA_017449925.1 Stomatobaculum sp. | reverse complement strand
CAATGAGGTCAGCAACTGGCCGCATGACGGGAATATCGGCGCCCCGATTGCAGAGCTCTTTCTGAAATACGGGATCATCGACCACGAGATCTACGTCTGGACGGATCCCACCGAGGAACTCAACCTGAAATACGGCATCACGCCGTGAGCAGAGGGGACGGATGGTACTTCATACAGTTTTGAGGCAGAAGGCGGATACTCGACATGCTGTTTAATTCTCTGAAATTTTTAATCTTTTTTCCTCTTGTTGTACTGGGCTACTTTCTGATCCCCGACAGGTGGAAACACTACTGGCTGCTGCTGGCGAGCTACTATTTTTATATGAGCTGGAACGCCGGCTACGCGCTGCTGATCCTGTTCTCCACGGGGGTTACGTATATCTGCGCGCGTCTGCTGGAAAAGGAAAAGACCCGGGAGGCAGGCGGAAAAAGGACAAAACGGATCGTCCTGGCAAGTCTTGTTCTGAATCTTGGTCTTCTTGTCTATTTCAAGTATTTTAATTTTTTGCTGACGTCGGTCGAAAGCGTTTTCGCGCTGTTTCATATCCGGCTGCAGATTCCCCGGTTTGACATTCTCCTGCCGGTGGGCATCTCTTTCTTCATCTTTCAGGCGCTCGGATACACCATTGACGTCTATCGGGGTGATATTCCGGCGGAGCATGATTTTTTCCGATATGCGCTGTTTGTCTCCTTCTTCCCGCAACTGGTCGCGGGGCCGATCGAACGCTCCGGAAACCTCCTGAAGCAGCTGGCCGTACCGCACCGGTTCGGCTATGAGCGGACAAAGGAAGGTCTGCTTCTGATGCTGTGGGGATACTTTCTGAAGGTTGTCCTGGCGGACCGCATCGCGATCTTTGTGGACATGGTCTACGGCAATATTTCGGCGTTTAACGGCTGGTACTGCATGTTGGCGACCGTCCTTTTTGCCGTGCAGATCTACTGCGACTTCTCCGGATATTCCGTGATCGCTGTGGGTGCCGCCAAAATCCTGGGGATTCAGCTGATGGAGAACTTCGATGCACCGCATCTTTCGACTTCCGTCGCGGAATTCTGGCGCCGGTGGCACATCTCCCTGACCTCCTGGTTTCGGGATTATCTCTATATCCCGCTGGGCGGAAGCCGAAAGGGAAAGGCCAGAAAGTATCTCAATGTGCTGATTGTCTTCCTCGTCAGCGGCCTCTGGCATGGCGCCTCCTTCAACTATGTGATCTGGGGCGCAATCAACGGGCTGTTCCAGATCATCGGTGAAATCCTGATGCCGCTGCGCCGGAAAGCCGCAGCCCTGCTGCACCTGCACCGGGAGAGCTTTGTCCACCGGGTCATCAGCGGGGTCATTACGTTTGTCCTGGTAGATTTCTGCTATATTTTCTTCCGGACGACGACCATTCGGGAGGCAATCGCGGTCATTCGCCGGATTCTCTCTCCCGGAAATCCCGCCGAACTGATCACCGGCCTTCTTGCTGCACAGAATCCGCGGGCCACTGCGACGGAATGCCTTTTTGTGTTCTTCTGCCTGCTGATTCTTCTTTTCGCGGATGCCATGAAGTGCCGGGGAATCGCCGTTCGAACAAAAATCCTGGCGCAGGACAGCTGGTTCCAGAGCCTCTTTTTTGTCGCGGCCGTCTGCGGGATTCTGCTCTTCGGCGTCTGGGGACCGGGCTACCGGGAAGCCAGCTTCATCTATTTTCAGTTTTAGGGGGTGGCGAAAGGACCATGACCGGAAACAGCACACTCTCCCGTGTTATCGCCGTGATTCTGACCTTCGCGCTGCTGCTCGCAGCGCTGTTTGGCCTGTCAGAGCTTGTAAAGAGAAAGGCCAGCTATATCCAGTACGCGGACTTCTTTGACGAAAAACAGAATTTTGACGTGCTTTTCTTCGGAACCAGCCATGTCCTGGACGCGGTTCAGCCCATGAAACTCTGGAAGGACCACGGCTTCCTCTCCTACAACTTCGGCGGACATGCCAATGCCATTGCCACTACCTACTGGGCGGCACAGCTGGCACTGGAATATACCACGCCGTCGGTGCTCGTCATGGACTGTTTTGACATCACCGAAGAGGCAAAAACCTCCCGCAACAGTTTTTCCTACGTGCATCTCTCCCTGGATGCCTTTCCCATCAGCCGGACGAAGATCCGGGCGGTGAAAGATCTGCTGCAGGATGAGGAGATCGACCGGCTCATCGCGGAAGAAAAACTGATCAACGAAGAGAATGTCGCGGTGATCGGTCAGGAGGAGGAGAGAGACCCCATCACCCTGCTCTGGCCGTTCTCCGTATATCATAACCGCTGGAGCGCCCTGGGCCGGAGCGATTTCCGCCCCGTACGCAATGTCCAGAAGGGAGCGGAGACCACGGTCGGTGTCTATAAGCCGCTCGACAGAAGACAGGTTCCGCCGGATGAAAAACTGGAGAAGGACACGGTCAGCATCGCCTACCTTGAGAGGCTGATCACCGACTGTCAGGCGAGAGGAATTGAGGTGCTTCTGACCTATCTTCCGTTTACCGCCACCGAGACCGAGCAGCGGGAAGCCCATCGGCTGTATGACATTGCGGAGGAGTATGGCGTGAAGTATCTCAACTTTCTGGATCTCGGTGTCGTGGATTATGAGACGGACTGTTATGACGACACGCATCTGAACCGGTCCGGAGCGGAGAAGGTGACCGCCTATCTTGGCGCCTATCTTGCGGCACATTACACGCTCCCCGACCACCGGAATGACCCCGCGTATGCGTCCTGGCACGGGGACTATGAAACCTGGCGGACGTATCAGCACGCACTGCTTCGGGAAGAAGACCAGCTTTTCCGGTATCTGATGCTGCTGGCGAACGAAACCTGTTCCTTCGAACTGTCCCTTGGTGACAGCCGGCTCTTTGCGGCGGAACCTTACGGGAAGCTGCTGCGAAACATCGGAATTGACGAAGAATACCCGACGGTGCCGCTTCCCGGCGCAGATCTGGAAATCCGGGTCCGGGACCTGGATACGGGAGAAGAGTTCGACGCTGTTCGGGGAACCTTTGAACTGAACACGGCCGGAGAACTGATCGACGTGAAGCTGCGCCACGTATAGGAACGTCAGAGACCGCAGACCAAAACAAAGAAAACGGAAAAACGAACCTCCCTTGATCGCGCTGACGGAGAAGGGAGGTTCGTTTTTGCAGAATCAATCCGGAGCTTTTCTTCCCGGAATGCAGGTCAGACGGAGAAAAACCCGAACAGGCGGAGCGGGATCTTACAGCATTTCCGTGGCCAGCCGCTCCAGGGGCAGGGCCTTCCGGTACT
>JAFSYO010000070.1 GCA_017449925.1 Stomatobaculum sp. | reverse complement strand
CGTCAAGCCCGAAGCCGGGACGGTGCCTTCGGCAGGCTTGACGCCGCTTCTTCCGGCAGGTAAAAAAGCCAGGCAGGAAAGGGTCAGTACATATACAGAACAAAAGAAAATCCGGCCCAGGCCGGATTTTCCTAAATCTTGTCTTGTCTCACGAAAACATCTTCTTAAAAGCGCTAAACAATTTTGACTTTCTTTCCGTCTTTCCTTCTTGAGCCGCTTGCCCGCTGTCTGCTGTCTGGGCCGGTGCTTCGTCCGGTGCAGCCATACTTCTGTCAGGAACGTCTCCGGAAGGAACTCCGGCATTCATTTCCAGCGGGACAGATGCTGCTTCTGAATCCGTATTCACAGGAGCAGGCGCTGTTTCAAGCTCTTCCATCTCCAATGAACCATACGCTGATGCAGCTTCAGAAACCGCCGTTTCAACTGCAGTTCCCTCTACAGCTTCTGCCGCCGCTGCCTCTGCTCCCGCACCCACTTGCTGGAAAGCGGAAGCTCCCGCATCACCCTGCTGAGCAGCAGAACTACTATCTGCTCCCGCTTCCGCCTGCTGCGGGACAGGAGCGGATTTCTTTTCTTCCTGGGGAGAGGTGTAGGTCTCGACTTTTCCGGCGTATACCGTGGCGTTCGGATCCAGTTCCTGAGAGGGTCCGGTCTTTCCGGGGCGGCTGGCGGTACCGAGTCGGCTGCTCGTGCCGCTCCGCTGTTCCGTGCCTTTGCTCCGGACGATACCGCTGCGCTTTTCTGTGGTCAGCCCCGGGAGCGAAACTTGTACTATCGGGAGGGATTCATCAAACATTCCCTGGAGGTCCGGGAGAAGGCTGCTGGAATTCTCTTCCTGGAGGATCTTCTCCAAATCCCCAAAGGGGTCTCCCTGCACATCTGCGGGGACCAGGGGCTCGTCTTTGCTCCGGGTTTCCGGCAGCTCAGAGGCGCCGGGATTCCGTCTTGCCCATTCCAGGTCTTCGATCAGTTCCCCGAGGGTCTGATAACGGTCCTTCTGGGAGACCGCCATGCCCTTTCCGATGACTTTACTGACGGAGACAGGGCATTCCGGCACCAGGAAGTGCACGGGGCGAAGCGTATCGGAGACCAGGCGGTCCATCGCTTCCTCCGGGACCGACCCGGTAATGCACCGGTACAAGGTGGCGCAGAATGCGTAGACGTCGGTCCACGGCCCCTGCACGCCTTTGCTGCGGTACTGCTCTTCCGGCGCGTAGCCCGGTTTCAGGATCACAGACAGGCTCTTCGGGTCCGCGTCCGTTGTCTTTCTTGCGGCGCCGAAGTCCAGGATACGGATCTTGCCGCTCTTCGTCAGCATGATATTGTCGGGGCTGATATCGCGGTGGATGATGCCGGCTTCATGGACATGTTCCAGTGAAACCATTCCCGGCATCAGAAGATCCAGCGCCTCGTCCCAGGCCATAGCTCCGTCCTTGTTCAGCCGATCCTTCAAAGACCCGCCGTCAAGATACTCCATGACGATATAAGCCGTCTGATTTTCCTGGAAATAGTCCTGAATGCGGACGATGCCGTCTTCATCGCCGAATTTCGCGAGGACCATCGCCTCACTGTAGAATTTCTCCCGGTTCTTCCGGAAGGTTTCCTCTTTCTCGCCGACGCTGGGAATCACATCCAGAGATACGGCGGTGTTCCGGTTTACGAAGCCGGTCATATAGTATTCTTTGATCGCGATCCGCGCATTCAGTACCCGGTCCAGGCCTTCATAGGTAATACCGAATCCGCCTTCACCGATGACCCGTTTGATCTCAAACCGGTCGTGCAGAACAGTTCCTGCCGGCAGCTGATGTGCCTCTGACTTGTATTCTTCCGCCATGACTGTAGTCCATTCCTCTTCTAAATAATTCAGATGCCACGCAATTGCTCTCTGTTGATTCTATTATATTTCGCGAGCAAATTGCACTGACTTTATTATATTCTGCAATCAAATCCTCTGCAACCGCGACCGGGCCCGCGGTATTCAAGACAGAGCATCGTCAGATCATCGAACTGCTCTGCGTCCTGGGTGAATTCGTCCACGGCGCGGCGGACACATCGCAGAATACCTTCCGGTGCCTCGTCCGCTTCCGTGTTCAGGGCGTCGAGCATCCGCTCTGTTCCGAACAGCTCCTTCTGCGCGTTGATCGCCTCCGGCACGCCGTCTGTGTACAGGAACAGCTTGCTGCCGGGCTTCAGCGTAGTCTCGTACTCCTCGTAATCCATGTCCTCCAGGCCGCCGATGACAAAGCTGTGGATGT
>JAFSYO010000069.1 GCA_017449925.1 Stomatobaculum sp. | reverse complement strand
TAGGTGTCTTATCAGCTTCGTTCATACCATCCCACGGTGTACTTCTGCGTCCCGTTGTACCCTTTCTCATCCTCCTCAGCACCTCCTCCATAGGATGCTGAAATCATAGCATGGATTTCAACACTGTGCAAGAGGGGATTTATCAGAAAATGACAGGAAACGTCATATTCTGACAAGATACGGAATAATCTTACAAATCGAAGCGAAGAACCCTTGAAACGTGCTACGCTGAAGGGTCCTCTCTTTCCTGACCGGTTTTTTTCCGGCGGGAACCAATAACGATGCCAAGGACAGGAATCCGGATCTGGTACCGAGACCGGATGACCACCAAACCTGTCTGCGGCATCGGTACAGGCAACGACCATTGGTGGTGTCGCTGCCATCACGAGAACGGAGAATGTTCGGAATGATGTGCAGCGTTATTAACTTCACCCATTTTGCGCTCCGTTCAGACCCAAATCGAACGGAGGAACGCAAAAATGGCGAACAATCGGAAAGCAAAGCAGGCAACTACCTATACCTATCAGTCCGTGGACGGCAGCACAAGCACCATCCAGGTCGGTCAGGATGGCGTTACACAGCAGTGGATCGCATTTCTGAAGACAGATGACGCTGCCATCCTGGAGCAGGAGGACTATTTCCAGAAGCATCTCGATTACGGGTACCAGAATGCTGTTGCGCGGTATCAGCGGAATCCGAAGGAAGCAGAAGATCATCCGATCAATCAGTATGCTGATCCTGCGGCGGATATCTTCCGGATTCTGTACCCGGAAGAAGATCAGGACAGTCCTCTGCTGGAGAAGGTCGAGACTGCTGTAGCACAGCTGTCTGATGCACAGAAAGATCTGATTCTGGAGCTCTACGGCATGTGTCGGACAGTCAATGAAGTTGCCCGGGAACAGAATGTTTCTCACACGGCAATTCAGAACCGCCGCACCAAGATCATCAACAGGATCAAAAAGATCATTGAAAGCCAGATGCCTTGATAAACAACGTTTCTCCGGCAGGGGGTTGCACTTTTTCCCTTTAAGCGAGGGGGCTGAAAAAGCTCCCACCTGAAGGGAAAGGAGGAAGGCACCATGAGTATCCAGCATACGGTGCGCATTCATGTGGCGCGGCCAGACGGAAACCTGCCTGTGATCAAGAGTGGGATCAAACACATCCCCCGGCGGCTCATACGCTTCCTTTTTGGTGACTGCGCCGAAGTCCTGGTACTGAAGCCGGGAGAGACCGTCAAAACCGTGGAGATCAAAGAAGTGAAGGGAGACCGTAATTGTGAAGCTGTATGAAGTGAACGAGCAGATTGAAAACCTACTGACCCAACTGGAACCTGACCCTGAAACCGGAGAGATTCCCGCGAATGAGGATGAAATCATCGCCCAGATCAACACTTTGGCACTGAAGCGTGAAGACATCCTCCAGTACCTGGCCAAGCTGGCCCTGAACACCAAGGCCACCATCCAGTCCATGAAGGCTGAAGAGAAGCGCCTGCATGACCGCCGCCAGCGGATGGAGCAGAAGCAGGATCGCCTGATCGCCATTTTGGACCGTGAGTGCGGCGGCGAAAAGACCGATCTGGGTGTGGCCACCCTGTGCTACCGGAAAACCACCCATGTGGAGATCACGGATAAGGATGCCGCGCTGAAGTGGCTGAAGGAAACCGGGCACGATGACTGCTACCGGATTCCGGATCCGGAAATTTCAAAACTGTATGTCGGAAAGCTGCTGGATGCCGGAAACAGTGTGCCCGGCGCGGAGCGTGTAACCGGCACCAGCTGCTACCTGAGATAAGAGGAGGAACGAAACGTGCTGAACATTACCTCCGGGCGGATCGCCCGCCCACAGAAGATTGTGATTTACGGGCCGGAAGGCATCGGTAAGACGAGCCTCGCCGCCCAGTGCGAAGACCCGGTGTTCATCGATACCGAAGGCGGCACAGCGCATCTGGATGTCCGCCGCCTGCAGAAACCGCAGGACTGGGAAGAGCTGATCACCCTGATCAAAGAAGTCGCCGCCAATCCCGGCATCTGCGAAACGCTGGTGATCGATACCGCCGACTGGGCTGAGAACATGTGCACCGACTTCATTTGCAAGAAGTACAACCAGCCCGGCATCGAGAGCTTCGGTTATGGCAAGGGCTACAGCTACCTGATGGAGGAGTTCTCCCACCTGCTGCTGGCCTGCAATGAAGTCATC
>JAFSYO010000068.1 GCA_017449925.1 Stomatobaculum sp. | reverse complement strand
CTTCCTGACGGTCTCAGTCTGTCCGTTATAGACAGACTTCACGATCTTCGCCAGCTTCTCATAGAACAGCATGCTGCGCTTCTTCACCTCTGCGTCAGCATCCTCCTCAGTCATGCCGTTTACCTGGATCAGCCGCTGCCGGTACGCCTCCCTGATATCCCGCATCTTCACGGTCTTGTTCTCGAAGGCGTCACGGCCGATGGTGTCGACGATATAGTTCCCCAGCTCGATGCTCTTCTCCGACATGGGCTCCCGGGTCTCCTTCTCCACGGTCTCCACGCCGGGGATCTCGTCGCCCCGGCCGGTGTCATAGAGATATACCTTCACCATGTTTGGGTTCTCAAGCTCCCTCTCAATGACGCCCTTCTCCCCGCCGTACCTGTTCAGCGCATCTTCCAGCGTGTTCCCGTATCTGTAAAGCGGATCCGCCACGTCACGTCCGTACTTGTCCTGAAGGGAATAAAACTTGTCCCGGAGCTTTGTCTCTGCTTTCTCATTCACCTGATACTCCACGCTCGGGAAGGTAGGCGTCCAGGCGTCAGCGCTGTATACCTTGTTCTTCCTGTTCTTCGGGTCGATGGTGTCTTTCCTGAAGACAAAGGAAATCCCGCCGAAGTTCTCATGCCCGATGTCCACTTTCGTTATCGCGATCGAAGGCATCGGTATGCCCTCATACTCCAGGAGGCTGTTCAGCTTTGTCTCGTTCAGGTTGTGCATCGCGATCAGGTTTTTTGTCTGCTCCACAGGTTCAGACATATCGAACTGGTGCTTTACCGGAATAGTAGAATTCCCATCCCGCTCTTCAGCCTTTGCCTCCTTGACCCCACCTGTCTGCTCTGTTATACTTGAATTGAGGACAGAGCCTGCTCGCTGATCGGCATCCGTTGCCGCTGCGGTTTGAGGTATTGTCCTCTTTATTCTTTCTCCATTTTCCAGCACAAGTCTATGGACTTTATAATTGTTCCGATCTGTTTCTCTCACGACAACGGCCATCAGCATCTTTTCCCCGCCAACTGTTACAGGCGCCGCAAAGGTAGACGTTGAATATCCCCGGCCTTTGTGATCATTGTGGAACTCTATCGGTGTCCCCTTTTTTATGACATCCGGCACTGCCGCATAAGCAGAAAACTCAACAGCTTTTTCTTCCAGATATCTCTGCCCTGTGTAATAAGACAGACTCGATTTATACTGTCTTCGCCCGATATGAACCGTTCCGTATCCTTCACGCTCTACTTTATAGCCTGTCTTTCCAAAGATGCCGTCTATCACCGCCAGTTTTTCGTTTGTGCTCTTCTGGGAAAGATCCGTCATGGGAACATTTGCCACCGGTTCATTTTTGTTGAGCTCAGTCAGGTTGTTCCTCAGCTGGTCTCTTACATGCTCGGTCTCTTTTTTCTCCTGGATCTGAAATCTTGTCTCAGGGCTCATGTCTACTGTCTCTGCCGCTGACATCTTCCCCGACGTTTCTTCCACCGCTTCCATCCAGACATTCCTTGCACTTTCACATGATTCAAGATCCTGCTTCAGGGCATACGCCGCCTTCGACAGGCTCTTCGTGCTGATCAGTTCCCGGATCGCGTCGCAAACGGCGTTCAGCCAGTCGAGCACACGCTGGCCCACGGTCCTGTTACCGTTTATGACATCTTGGACAAACGCTTCGTCGTTTAAGAAGGTCCCAGTGGAATCGGCGACCATCTCCTCGATCAGCTGCTCCCTGGTGAGGCCCTGATATGTCTTCCTGTACTGCTCCAGTGTTCCTTCAAAATCAAAGTCCGGATTCTTCAGAAGGGATATGACGGCTGTGTCACGGAAGAAGGCATAGCCGAACGGACTGCCTTCCTTCAGCCAGTGCGTCATCTCATGGGAGACGGTGGCAAGAGGATTCTTTGATCTCACGTCCACCGCGATCACGCCGGCACGATAGCCGCCAGAAGCTCCGCTGTCCCCCAGCATGGAGTTTTTATACTTCTCGCCGTCTGTGATAGCGAACACGATGCCGGTCTTCTTCCCCAGCTCGTCCAGGATCCTCGACAGGTTCCCGTTCTCATTCCTCGCCCCGGGATAGCTCAGCTCATCGTTCAGGCCGCCAGTGTGGTTCTTCTGCCTGTCCTTGTAGCTTTCGAGGTTCTTGAAGATCTCCTCGTTTGCTTTCTGGCCATCTTCCGCCCCGGCTTTCCAGGCAGCTTCCGCCTGATCCTTTGAGAGCATGGAAGAATAAGCGCCAAGGTCGGATCTTGTCATGCCCGCCCTCGCGCTGTTATAAATTTGTGAAAACGCCCTGGTGTAGGAATTGATGCTGCCGCCGCGGTAGTTCTCGCGGAAGGCTGCGGATCCTGCAGCGTCGTAGCCCTGGGAGAGCTCCTCGATCAGGCTGTCCCCGGATCCGGCGCGGATCGCCTCCGCTTTCTCACTTTCATTCAGAAGACCCGGTCTTTCCATGACCTCCTGGATATTTACATTCCCTTCGCGCGCAGCTTCGCGGATGGACTGGAATTCTGTCTCGCGATCCTCCGCCCTTCTTCTTGCGAGATCTTCAAGGCTTTCCGCAGCGTCTTCCGCTGTCTCTTCAGGTGCAGCTGTCTCCTCTGCCTCGCTGTTTCTCATTCCGGTCTCTACTGCATTGTCGATCGCATTATTGAGATACCCGTAATCCATGACACCTACTTTGTCACGGGATGCCATTTCATTCGCAAGGTCATATACCCTCTGGCCCTCCGGAGTTGATGTGTCGATACCTTCACGGATCTCTTCCATGCTGAGGCCGTTCCGGACGTCATTCTGCATCTGCAGTCCGCCCTGGACAGTGTTCGCGCCCATCACCATGCCCGTGTGCATACCGCCGGACAAGGCGCCTCCCAGACCGGCAAGGCCGATCTGCCTCAAGGCGCTCCTCATGGTCCTGGTGGCTGCGGTATTCGCGTCATCACCCTGGTCGATGTATGACTGGTACTCGTTGCCGAGCTCCGAATGTTCACCGCGAATAGCAATGTCGGAAAGGATGTTTGCGATCTCCGTGAAGGTCTCTTCTGACGCTTCGATCCCGGCAGACTTCAGCGCCATCTTGAGATACTGCCCCGCCGAAGTGGGATTCGTGATCCGCATCGCCTCGAAGTTCTCTATGGAGAAGTGCTCAAAGAAGGCCTCCGCAACGCCATTTGCCGCTGCCAGCGCCAGCGCCTGGCCGCTGGTGGTGTTCTCATCAGAGGCTGT
>JAFSYO010000010.1 GCA_017449925.1 Stomatobaculum sp. | reverse complement strand
ACGATGCCGATGCCGTTCTCGCCGCCCAGACGGTTCAGGACGCGGATGATGTCGGCCACGGGCATTTTCTGGTCGTTGATGCTGGTGGGGATGCCCTTCTCAAAGGTCATGGTGACTTCCGTCGCCTCGTCAGGGGCCTTCTGCGGCGTCACGCTGAGGACCAGGAGGTCATCGTAATTCGGCTCCTGGGCCGGATCCTCCAGCTCCAGACCTTCGTGGGAGATGTGCCAGAGGTTGCGGTCGCGGCTGTAGCTGTGGGAAGCATCAAAGGGAAGGTTGATGCCCTTGGAGACGCAGTAATCGATCTCGTCCTGGCGGGACTGGAAGGGCCAGATGTCGGTCATACGCCAGGGAGCGATGATCTTCAGGTCAGGAGCCAGGGCCTTGATGCCCAGCTCGAAGCGGATCTGGTCATTGCCCTTTCCGGTGGCGCCGTGGCAGACAGCGGTGGCTTTTTCCTTCCGGGCGATCTCCACCAGCTTCTTCGCGATCAGGGGCCGCGCCATGCTGGTGCCCAGCAGGTACTTGTTTTCGTACACCGCGCCGGCTTTGACGCAGGGCATAATATATTCTTCGGCGAACTCATCGTTGACATCCAGGACGTACAGCTTGGAGGCGCCGGAAAGCTTTGCCCGCTGGTCCAGGTTATCAAGCTCGTTTCCCTGACCGCAGTCGATGCAGCAGCAGACTACATCGTAGTCGAAGTTCTCCTTCAGCCACGGGATGATGGCGGTGGTGTCAAGACCGCCGGAGTACGCGAGAACAACTTTTTCCTTTTTCATGATGTAACCCCTTTTTCTTTATTATTTGGTGTAATGAATCAGCACCCCCTGAGACGGGCTGCATTAATTCAATTTGTTTATAAATATACATCTCCGGCTTTTCAAAATCAAGCGTTTTGAAGGACGGGCGCGACAAAAAGCCGTATGCATAAAATATGGATATTTATGCAATATCTATGCATGAAGCCGCATGGCGGCTGAACTTTCAAAAACGGTTGCATAAAATCGCAGATTCATGTATTATTATTAAACAATGTGAACTGGGAAAGAATATCAGCCCGGGGACAGCTGCGGACAGAAAAGTCGCTGTTTCCGGAGAAAAAGATAAGACAAGGAGAAAGATTATGGCTACAGATCCCATCATTTTACAGAAGGCAGCTACCCTGGTCGAGGCGCTCCCCTACATTCAGCGCTTTAACAGAAAGATCATCGTCGTGAAGTACGGCGGAGCGGCCATGACGGATCCGGAGCTCAGAAAACTGGTCATTCAGGACGTGGTGCTTTTAAAGCTGGTCGGCTTTAAGCCGGTGATCGTGCACGGCGGCGGCAAAGAGATCAATTCCTGGCTGAAAAAGGTCGGCAAGGAGCCGAACTTCATCAACGGAAGAAGAGTGACGGACGCCGAGACCATGGAGATCGTCGAGATGGTCCTCAACAAGGTGAACAAGGACCTGGTTTCCCTGGTGAATGCCCTGGGCGTGAAGGCCTGCGGCATCAGCGGAAAGGACGGCGGACTGATCCGCGTGGAAAAGCAGCTGATCGACGGGATCGACTACGGATATGTCGGCGCCATCCAGGAAGTGAACCCGAAGATCATCTTTGACCTTCTGGAGAAGGATTACCTGCCGGTGGTCAGCCCCATTTCCTTCAACGAATGTTTCGAGAGCTACAACCTGAATGCGGACGATGCCGGCTGCGCAGTGGCTTCCGCCCTGAAAGCGGAGAAGCTTGCGTTCATGACGGATGTGGAAGGCGTTTACCGCGACTTTGAGGACAAGGAGTCCCTGATTTCCGAAATGACAGTATCGGAAGCGAAGGAATTCATCTCCAGCGGCAAGGCCGGCGGCGGCATGATCCCGAAGCTTGCGAACTGTGTCAATGCTATTGAGAACGGTGTTTCCCGCGTCCACATCCTGGACGGCCGCACACCCCATTGCCTGCTTCTTGAGATCTTTACCAACAAGGGCATCGGCACCGCGATCCGGAAAGACGGAGAGGAGGCGTTCAACAAATGAGTTCCGAAAACATGAAACAGACCATCAGCACGGCCGAGCAGATACTGTACAAGGCCTACAACCGCTACCAGGTAGTGTTTGAGCGCGGAGACGGCGTTCATCTCTATGACACGGACGGAACGGAGTATCTGGATTTCTTCGCCGGTATCGCAGTGAACGCCCTCGGCTATCACTACCCGGGTTATGACGAGGCAGTGAAGGCCCAGGTGGACAAATTCCAGCACATTTCCAACTATTTCTACAATCCGCCGGCGATCAGCGCGGGAGAAAAGCTCCTGAAAGCAAGCCGGATGGACAAGGTGTTCTTTACGAACTCCGGAACGGAAGCAGTGGAAGGCGCCCTGAAGATCGCCCGCCGTTACGCTTACAACAAAAATAAAGACAGCCGTGCCTACGAGATCATCGCCATGGATCATTCCTTCCACGGCCGGAGCATGGGAGCGCTTTCCATAACAGGAAAAGAAGCTTACCGGGCGCCTTTTGAGCCTCTGATCCCCGGCATTAAATTTGCGACCTTCAATGACCTGGATTCCGTAAAAGCCCTGGTGAACGAAAAGACCTGCGGCATCATTGTGGAACCCATTCAGGGCGAAGGCGGCATCTTCCCCGGAACGGATGAATTCCTGAAGGGACTCAGGGAGCTTGCGGATCAGAACGACCTGATCCTCATCTTCGACGAGATCCAGTGTGGTATGGGGCGCACCGGAGAGTATTTCGCGTGGCAGCACAGCGGAGTCAAACCGGACGTGCTGACTGTTGCGAAGGCGCTGGGCAACGGCGTCCCCATCGGCGCGTTCTTGACCTCCGGCAAGGCGAATACCTCCCTGGTGCCCGGAGACCACGGCACCACTTACGGCGGAAACCCGCTGGTTTGCGCAGCTGCGGACGCGGTCCTCACGATCTTTGAGAAAGACCATATCCTGGACCACGTGCGGAAGATCGGCGCATACCTCAGGAACAAGCTGGAGGAACTGAAGGGTGTGACGACGCACATCGTGGACATCCGCGGAAAGGGCATGATGCTCGGCATTGAGTTTGACGTTCCCGTAAACCCGCTTATCAACAATGCTCTTTTAGAACAGCACATGGTACTGATCAATGCAGGCACCAACATCCTCCGCATCATTCCTCCGCTGGTCGTCACGGAAAAGGACGTGGACGATGCGATCGAACGCCTGAAAAAGGCGATGGCTGCACTGGACTGACGAGCATAACTTTACTTGGAATGGGGCTGACGCACTAAGCAGTTTAAGTGCGTCGGCCTTTTCTTTTTTACGAACAATCCCGGAAAGTTTTACTAACAATCCCGGCAATCCCTGTAAGTCCCGGTAAGTTCTGATTCCGGCATACCCCCTGGGGGAATAATTTGCTGAAATCTCATTTCTCTGACATATGAAACGCAGGAAAAAGTTCTTTGTGTATGTCACAGTCAACCGATTTTTATTTGAAAGTCGCTTTCTATCTGGTTCCTGACATATGAAAATGAAATATTTTATGATTGTATATGTCGTTGAACGAATAATAAAGCAGAAGATCTTCCATGATACCCTCATTCACCTTAACTTTTATCATACACAAAACCATTATTATTTAATTGCATATGTCGCCGGCACACAGGTAGTACTTTTTACTTTAAAGAGAGTTGCCGCCGCAGTGCGACAGCCCCATTGTGTTCTTACACGGTTTCGTATAAAATAATAAGGCAGGCCCGCCGTCTTCCGGAAGGAAGGCGGAAATGAAAAAGAAAGACTGGAACGGAAAGATACTGACCGCACTCGCAGGAGCTGCGGTTCTTGTGCTGGGAATGACTGGGTGCGGGCTGCGGCAGAGCGATGTGAAGAAGGAGGCCGTGCTGCGGCAGGGAGATGTAAAGAAAGAGGCCGTGCTCCGTCTGACGGAGGAAACGGAAAGCACTTCCGGCAGCGCGGCGGCCCCGGAGGAAAAGACATCCCCGGAGGAAGAGACGCCTCCACGGCTTGTCTGTGTTTATATCTGCGGCGCCGTGAATCAGCCCGGAGTCTACACCCTTCTGGCGGGAAGCCGGGGGGCGGACGCCCTGGAGGCGGCCGGCGGCTTCACGGAAGACGCGGAACAGGCGTCGGCAAACCTGGCGGAATATCTGGAGGACGGGATGATGATCGTCATCTCGGAGAAAAACACAGCCTCCGCCGGAGGGCAGCAGGGAAATGGCAAGATCAACCTGAACACGGCGGACACAGCGCAGCTGACGACACTTCCTGGAATCGGAGAAAGCAAAGCGGAAGAGATCATCCGGTACCGGGAAAGGAACGGAAGATTCCGGCGGACAGAAGACCTGATGAAGGTCCCCGGGATCAAGGAGAAAGCATACGAGCGCGTGAAGGACAGGATCACTGTCTGAGAAATGCGGGGCAAAGGCACAGGGTGGAAAAAGCGGCCGGATACAGACCGGCCCTGAAGAGGAGAAGGTATGACAAAGGTTCTTGTAGTGGACGACGAAAAGCTGATCGTGAAAGGAATCAAGTTCAGCCTGGAACAGGACGGCATGCAGGTGGACTGCGCCTATGACGGGGAGGAGGCCATCGAGGCTGCCCGCAGGACGGAGTACGATATGATCCTCCTGGACGTGATGCTGCCGAAACACGACGGATTTGAAGTCTGCCAGGCGATCCGCGAGTTTTCCGAGGCTCCTGTCATCATGCTGACCGCGAAGGCCGGCGATATGGACAAGATCCTGGGGCTGGAGTACGGCGCGGACGATTACATCACGAAGCCCTTTAATATCCTGGAAGTGAAGGCCAGGATCAAGGCGATCCTCCGCAGGAACCAGAAGAACCAGGCGAGGATTAAAGAAGAGACCCGGGTGATCACCGCCGGCGCCATGAAGCTGGACACGGAAGGACGGAGGGTGTTCCTCGGCGATAAGGAAGTCAATCTGACGGCGAAGGAGTTTGACATTCTGGAACTCCTGATCTCCAATCCCGACAAGGTATTCAGCAGGGAGCGCCTGCTCTCCCTGGTCTGGGGCAGCAAAGCCCAGGAAGCGGGAGATGTGCGCACCGTGGACGTTCATGTGCGGCGTCTCAGGGAGAAGATCGAACCGCTTCCCAGCACCCCCCGCTATGTCCACACGAAGTGGGGCGTCGGCTACTACTTCAGGGCTTCAGAATGAACATTTCGATACTGACGGTGGGCAGTCTGAAGGAAAGCTGGTGGAAGGACGCTGTCCGGGAATATGAAAAACGTCTTTCCGCCTACTGCAAACTGAATATCACAGAGGTCCGGGACGAGAAGACACCGGACAGGGCGTCAGAAGCTGCGGAGGAACAGATCCGGGCCAGGGAAGGGAAACGCCTTCTGGAAAAGATCAAGGACAGGAGCTTTGTGGTCCTGCTGGATATCCACGGGACCCGCTGCGACTCCGAAGCTTTTTCCGCAGCCCATGAGCGCTGGGAGACGGAAAGCAGGGGAGATCTGGTGTTCATTATCGGAGGATCCCTGGGAGTCTCCCGGGAGGTGAGGGAAAGAGCGGACCGGAGAGTCAGCTTTTCCGACCTCACTTTTCCGCATCAGATGATGCGCGTCATTCTTCTGGAGCAGTTGTACCGGAGCTACAGGATACGGAACAGACAGCCGTATCATAAATAAGAAAAGCTTGTAACATAGAACCGCTTTGTGCTAAAATCTTAGGAAATATTGGGAAGGAGTAAAGCAGAATGGGCGCGGAAGAAAAAAAAGTCATCGCGGAACCGCAGGACAACATCGGAGAAGTCTGTATTGCCGACGAAGTCGTGGCTGTGATCGCCGGTCTTGCCGCCACTGAGGTGGAGGGCGTGGACTCCATGGCCGGAAATATTACCAATGATCTGGTGGGCAAGCTCGGTATGAAGAGCCTGCAGAAAGGCGTCCGGGTCGAGGTGACTGAACAGCATGTCACGGTGGATCTCGCTCTGTATATTAAATATAACTATAATATTCCGGAAGTGAGCGCCAAGGTGCAGGACCGGGTAATGAGCGCCATTGAGAACATGACAGGACTTAAGGTTCTGGAAGTGAACATCCGGATCGCGGGTGTGAATATCGACTGATTCCGGGGCATGACTCTTTCAAAAGGGCCATGCCTTTGAACATGTCTGAGAGAAGTTGAAGGACGGAGGAAGAAGAATTATGGCAAAAACAAAAGTTGACATTGTGTCCGGCTTTCTGGGAGCCGGGAAGACGACCCTGATCAGAAAACTGCTGAAGGACGCTGTGGCAGGCGAGCAGGTGGTGCTGATCGAGAACGAATTCGGAGAGATCGGCATCGACGGCGGATTCCTGAAGGATTCCGGTATTGAGATCCGGGAGATGAACTCCGGCTGCATCTGCTGTTCCCTGGTGGGAGATTTCTCGTCTTCCCTGAAGGAGATCCTGACGACCTACGCGCCGGACCGCATCATCATCGAGCCCAGCGGCGTCGGCAAGCTCTCCGACGTGATGCGCGCCGTGTCCGAGGTGGAAGAGGAACTGGAAGTGGAGAACAACTCCGCCGTCACCGTGGTGGATGTGAAAAAGTGCAAAATGTACATGAAGAACTTCGGCGAGTTCTTCAACAACCAGGTACAGTTCGCGACGACCATCGTCCTTTCCAGGACCGACGTGGCGAAACAGGAAGTAATCGACGAAGCTGTGGCAATGATCCGCGAGGTGAATCCCACTGCGACCATCATCACCACCCCCGTCGCCCTGCTGACCGGCAAGAAGCTTCTGGAGATCCTGGAGGAGCCGGTGGACCTGAAGGCGGAGCTGATGAAGCAGGTGATGGAAGACGAAGAGGAAGAAGAGTGCTGCTGCCACCACCATCACGACGATGACGATGATGAGGAGGAGCACGAGCACCACCATCATCACCATCACGATGATGACGATGATGATGACGAAGAGCACGAGCATCATCATGAGCACCATCATGAGCATCATCATGAGCATCATCACCACCATCACCAGCATCACCATCATGGCCATGATGCGGACGAGATCTTCCAGAGCTGGGGCCTGGAGCAGCTGGCTCCTATGAACGAGGAGAAGCTGAAGGATATCCTGGAGCGCCTGGCCAACACCGACGAGTTCGGAACAGTGGTGCGCTGCAAGGGCATGGTGTCCACGGAAAATAAGACGGAGTGGCTCTACTTTGACCTGGTACCCGGCGAGGTGGAGATCAGGAAGGGAACCCCGGATTATACGGGGAAGGTCTGCGTGATCGGCTCCGACCTGAAGGAAGAACTGCTGGAGAAGGAGTTTAAGGCTTAATTATGTCAGAACAGTACGATGAGAACGAAGGCAAAACGCCGGTATTTGTGATCAACGGGTTTCTGGAGGCCGGCAAGAGCCAGTTCCTGAAATTCACCATGGAGCAGCCCTACTTCCAGACGGACGGTAAGACGCTGCTTCTGGTCTGCGAGGACGGGGAGGAGACCTTCGACGACGATCTCCTGAAGCGGACAAGGACCGTCGGAATATTCTTTGAGAACAAAGAAGAAGTGACGCCGGAGCAGCTTTCCGCTCTGCAGAATGAATATGAGCCGGAGAGAGTGCTGATCGAGTGGAACGGCATGTGGATGCAGAACGAGCTGGTGCTGCCGGAGGAATGGTACCTGAACCAGCAGATCACCATCATCGACACCCGCACCATGGACCTGTACCTGAAGAACATGCGGGCCTTCATGGGTCCCATGCTGAAGGACACGGAGCTTGTGATCTGCAACCGTGCGGACGGCATCCCGGAGGAGCAGCTGGGAAACTACCACCTCTCCCTGAAGGGAATGGCGCCCAACGCCGAGATCGTCTTCGAAGGGAAGGAAGGCGAGATCCGCGGTGATTTCTCCATCAATCTCCCCTATGACCTGAAGGAAGATTTCCTGCAGATTGGGCCCCAGGACTACGCGATCTTCTACGTGGATTCCATGGACCGGCCCGAACGCTACGACGGGAAGACAGTGGAATTCACCGCCCAGGTGATGAAGCCGAAGGGCGCGCCGAAGAACGTCTTCGTCCCGGGCCGGAAAGTGATGACCTGCTGTGAGGCGGACATCCAGTTCTGCGGTTTCATATGCCGGTACAAAGGCGCTGACAGGCTGAAGAACGGAGACTGGGTAAAACTCCGGGCAAAGCTGAAATGTGAGAAAGCGCCGGAGTACGGCGGCGGCCCGGGCCCGGTGCTCTACGGAGAGTCGGCTGTGCTGACCGGCCCGCTGGAGGAAGTCGCGACCTTCGCCTGAATATGAAAACATCAGCAGCCCTCTTTTTCCTGATGGAAGAAGAGGGCTGCTTCTTTACTTGTTCGTGACATACGAAAACCTGTAAAAACAGAATTTCGTATGTCATTAGTCAAGGTGGTAGAGGGTATCATGGAAGGTATCCTGCTTTGAAACCTGTATAATGACATACGCAATCAATAATCATTTCAAAATCGTATGTCAAGATTCAGGAAGAAACCGATTTTGAAAGCGATAATTGAAGATCATGACATATGCATTGAGTGTTTTTTTGCGTTACGTATGTCATGGAAATAGAATTACAAAAGAATATACCCCCCGGGGTATTGCAAAATTAGACTGCCGGGAATGATTATAAAAAAAAGGAGCTGTCGGGTGCGGCAGCTCCATGTTTTTGTGTGAAACCTGAAAAGGGCACTGTTCTAAGTTAATCAGCCTCTGTTGTAATGGTTTATCGTGCTGCGCAGCCTCCGTTGTAATAGTTTACTGAGCTGCTTAGCCTCCGGTATAACTGGGCACCGGTGTGGGCCTGGACTTGTCGAAGACTTCTTCAGCGTTGAACAGGTCGCTGGTGCGGTTCTTGACGGTCATATCCTGCCACATGCGGAAGCCGTCCAGGTTCCGGCGGCCCTGCCGCAGGAAGTCATTGCCCTTCTGGACGAAGAATTCCGCGGAGTCCACGTTGCAGAAGTAGCGGAAGCCGCTGCGCCACAGGTACATGAAGCGTTCGTTGTCCGTCTTGTAGGGGTGCCAGTCGGCGACATCGGCGCCGAAGGGGAAGATCAGAATGTCCGTGCCGCCGACGATGGATCCGACGCGGTCCTGCCATTTCTCATTGTCCGCGTGAAGGTCTTCCATGGAGATCTTTCCGTAGTTCCGGTGGCCCCAGCTGTGGGAGGCGATCTCCCAGCCGTCGTCCCGGAGGCACTGGGCGATCCGGGTGACCATCTCGCGGTCCGCGGCGATGTTCGGGTTGGTCTCTTCGTAGGCGGTGTCCGTGCGGTATCCGAAGACGCCGTTGTATCCGGTCACCGCAACGATGCCCTTGGAACCCCGGTAGCTGAAGTCCGGATGCTCGTCGACGAAATCGTCGAGAAGCGGGACCATATCGAAAGCTCCCACTTCCACGGTGCCGTCGTCCATGATCATTTCGCAGCGGGGCTTGTTGTTCTCGTCGATGACGATGCGGCTGGCGAAGCCGTCCCCTTCCATGTACTCGTAATAGCAGACGTCGTCCTGGGAGATGACGACGGCTTTCTTTCCTTCCGGAAGCATGATGTCGCCTTCCACCATCTTCTTTCCGCCGTTCTCGGTGTCATCCACCTCGTAGGCCATGTCGTGGAGCCGAACGAGGACGAAGCCGCGCTCGTACATGGACTGCATCATCTTCAGGAATTCGTCCTTCGTGGTCATGACCTCGTTGTAGCCGTCCTGACGCTTGTCTCCGTCAAAGGCCTTGGAGGTGTCCATGATCAGCGTGTGGAAGAAGACATGGGTGATCTTGGTGATGTCCTGGCGCACCAGGGTCCCCTTCGTCTCTTCGTATTTGGCGATGGCAGCTTTTCCTTCTTCGCTCTCCGCCGCCTCAGGGTTATCCTGCAGCATGGCGATGGCGGCATCGTAGTCGTACATCATTGCCAGCCGGTCTGCCTGGGCGAGCAGCGTCTCCAGTGATGAAGCGGTGCTTTCGGGCTCTGTCTCCTCCGGGGTGCTCTCAGTGGAAGCATCTGCCTCCTGGGTGCTTTCCTGACCGGGTTTCGGCGGTCCGCCCTTTTTCACGCGGCCGATGATGAACACGATTGCTGCGATGAGGGCGATCAGCAGCAGGATCAGCGGGAGCAGCGACGGCCCCCTTCTTCTTCTCCGGCGGCTTTGCCTCAGGACGGAGCCATAATCGGAGCCGGAGCCCCGCAGATAATAATTAGGCATTTTTTTACCTCACAGTTCTTTTTTGTCATATCAAAGCGCCGGCTGTGACGGCGTTCTTCATAAGTATAGTACAAGAAGGCGCTAAAAACAATCGCGGGTGAATTCGCTTCTTTACTTTAAGAATTCAAAGTGTTAAAATGTTTGTTAATTAAAGTTCGTTTCTTACAACAAGCGATGCGGGAGGATGTTATGAACAAAAAGCTTCATTCCGAGGCTGTGGACCATTTTTTTCGCGCGATCCTGACGTTGAAAACAGAGGAAGAGTGTTACCAGTTTTTTGAGGATGTCTGTACGGTGAATGAGGTCCTCTCTTTTTCCCAGCGTTATGAGGTCGCGAAGATGCTCCGGGAGAAGAAGACATATCTTGAGATCGCGGAACACACAGGAGCGTCCACCGCAACCATCAGCCGTGTCAACAGGTCATTGAATTTCGGAAATGACGGATACGACATGACCTTCGCGAGGCTGAAGGAACAGGAGAAAGAGTAATTTCAGAACAGTTAAATGAAGCGTGCAGCGGCGGCCGGGATCCGGCCGCCGCTGAAGTTCTGGGGCTTCAGACCGGGTAAGAAAGAACAGAGGCCTCAGTCCGGGAAACAGAGGAGAGACAGCACGGGAGATACTATGGCAGTATATGACCAGATGAATGACCGGCAGAAGGAAGCGATGCTCTGCACGGAGGGAGCGGAACTGATCCTTGCGGGGGCGGGTTCCGGAAAGACCAGGGTGCTGACTCACCGCATCGCCTACCTGATCGCTGAGAAGAAGGTCAAGCCCTGGCACATCATGGCGATCACCTTCACCAATAAAGCGGCGGGGGAAATGCGGGAGCGTGTGGACCGGCTGGTGGAGGAGGGAGCGGAGCAGGTATGGGTCGCCACCTTCCATTCCACCTGCGTCCGGATCCTGAGAAGGTTCATCGACAGGATCGGCTACGACAACAGCTTCACCATCTACGACACCGATGACCAGAAAACGCTGATGAAGCAGGTGTTCAAGGAACTGAACATCGATACCCGCATGATGAAGGAACGGAACGTCCTTGCCAGGATCAGCGCGGCGAAGAACGAGATGATCGGTCCGGAGGAGTTCCGGCTGCAGGCGGAGACCTACTATGAAGAAAAGGCAGCGGACTGTTACGATAAATACCAGGCCGGGCTCCGGAAGAACAACGCGCTGGATTTCGACGATCTTTTGGTGATGACCGTGCAGCTGTTCCAGGAGGCGCCGGATGTGCTAGATTATTACCAGGAGCGCTTCCGCTACATCATGGTGGACGAATACCAGGACACAAACACCGTGCAGTTCCGGCTGGTGGAGCTCCTGGCGAAGAAATACGGCAATCTCTGTGTGGTCGGGGATGACGATCAGTCCATCTACAAATTCCGCGGTGCGAATATCCGGAACATCCTGAACTTTGAGGAGGCCTTTCCGGGGGCCCATGTGGTCCGGCTGGAGCAGAACTACCGCTCTGACGGGAACATCCTGGAGGCGGCGAACGAGGTGATCCGGAACAACCAGGGACGGAAAGAGAAGCGCCTCTGGACAGAGGAAGGAAAAGGGGAACTGATCCACGTGCGGCACTTCGGGACGGCCCGGGAGGAGGCCTCCGGGGTGATAGCGGACATCGCCCGCAGGGCCCGGGACGGGGCCTACAAGAAATTTGCCGTCCTCTACAGGACCAACGCCCAGTCCCGGCTCCTGGAGGAACAGTGCGTCACCCGGGGGATCCCCTACCAGCTGGTGGGCGGCGTCAATTTCTATCAGAGAAGGGAGATCAAGGACATCCTGGCGTATCTTAGGACCATCGCAAACGGGCGGGACGATATGGCCGCCCGGCGTATCCTGAACGTGCCGAAGCGGGGCATCGGCGCCGCCACGGCGGACCGGGCCGCCCAGTACGCCGATTCCCAGGGAATCAGCTTCTATGACGCCCTGAAGGAGCTTCCCGTGCTGGGGACCCTGGGCAGGGCGGGAGAAAAGATCCGGAAGTTCACTGAGATGATCGAAGGCTTCCGGGCGAAGAGCCTGGAGCTTCCCCTGGGAGAACTGATCAGGACCGTGGCGGAGGAGAGCGGTTATCTCGATTCGCTGCAGGAGGAGGGCGAGATCGAGGCTGCCTCCCGGAAGGAAAATATCGACGAGCTGATCGCGAAGGCCATGACCTTTGACAAGGAAGGCGCCGATCCGGCGGATGCTTTCGAGGAAGGCCTTCCCGAAGACCAGCCGCCCCTGGACCGCTTCCTGGAAGAGGTCTCTTTGGTCGCCGACATCGACCGCATGGATGATAACGCCGAGAAGATCACCCTGATGACGCTGCATGCCGCCAAGGGCCTGGAGTTTGAAGAGGTCTACATCACCGGCATGGAGGACGGACTGTTCCCGGGAAGCCGCTGCATGGACGACCAGGAGGAGATGGAGGAAGAACGGAGGCTCTGCTATGTCGGGATCACCAGGGCAAAGAAACGCCTCACCCTGACGGCGGCCAGGACCAGGATCACCAACGGAGAACAGCGCTGGAACCTGGATTCCCGCTTCCTGGAGGAGATCCCGGACCGGCTGAAGGACGAGAATAACGGATTATCCTCTGTCCTTCCCGACAGAGAGCGCCGCAGATCTTCTGAGACATACGGATACGGTTATGGTTCCGGAGCTTCCTATGGCGAGTCGAGGACAGTGACTTCCGACACCTATGGAAAATCATCAGCTTACGGAAAAACACCCGCCTATGGGAAATCACCCGCTTTCGGGAAAGCGCCTTCTTTCGGGAAGCAGTTCCAGGTGGTCAAGGCAGACCGCCTGGACTACACAGTCGGCGATCGGGTGAAGCACGGCAGATTCGGAGAGGGCGTGGTGGAAAAGATCGAAGACGGGGCAAGGGATTTTGAGGTCACGGTCAGGTTTGACGGACACGGCGTGAAAAAGATGTTTGCCGGCTTCGCAAAGTTGCAGAAGATATGATCCTGTGCTATGATAAAAACAGCAAAAAACTCCGGCAGAAGGCCGTATATTAAGGGAGGAGACAGATGGAGAGCTTAGAGAGATTTTATGACATTATTCGTGCAAAGAGCAGAGAAGACAAGCGTAATACGATCATCATGATCCTCGCTATTATCGGCTTTATCGCGGCGGTCGCAGGAATTGCCTACGCGGTGTACCGTTTTATGACTCCGGATTATCTGGATGACTTCGACGATGACTTCGATGATGATTTCGACGATGACTTCGAGGATCTGAAGGAAGAGGCCGAGAAGGCCGCCGAAGATGTGGCAGAGAGAGCGGAAGCCCTCGAAGACGAAAAAGCCGTCGATGAGGAAGTTGCAGCAGAGGTCTGAACCTCCGAAATCATTAACAGTCAGTAATAAAGCAAGGCGCGCCGAATATGCCGACGCGCCTTTTTTAACGGCAATGAACGAGGCGTGATGGACCCGAAACCGGGTCTGAAGGATAGGAGACATCATGAAAAAAGGTGAGATCTGTACCGGTGTGATCGGAGACACTTCCTTTCCGGACAGAGGATATGTGGAGCTTCCGGACGGAAAAGTCCTGATCAAACATGCGGTGCCGGGCCGGACGGTGGAGTTTAGGATCACAAGGAAAAGAGGAGACCGGGGAGAGGGTATGGTGCTGCGCACGGTAAAACCGTCTCCGCTGGAGACCGCTCCGACCCCCTGTGTCCACTGCGCATTCTGCGGGGGATGTCTCTACCAGACCCTTCCTTATGAGGAGCAGGTCGCCCTGAAGGACCGCCAGCTTAGGGAACTGCTGGAAGCCCAGTGCGGAGGACCGGTTCTGTGGGAGGGGCTGAAGGCGAGTCCTCTGCCGGACCGCTACCGCGCGAAAATGGAGTATTCCTTCGGGGACAGCAGAAAGGACGGGCCACTGGAACTCGGGCTCCACAGAAGGGGCAGTTTCTATGACATCCTGACCACAGA
The DNA here is from genome assembly GCA_017449925.1 of Stomatobaculum sp. The sequence continues at coordinate 22,397 of JAFSYO010000010.1, read as the reverse complement.
CCGCTGCCGCCTGGTGCACGAGGACTTCAACCGTATCCTCAGGGCAACGCTGGATTACTTCACGGAAAAAAGGATCCCCTACTACCACAAACAGCGGCGGGAGGGGTGGCTGAGGCACCTCCTGGTCCGGCGGGGGACCCACAGCGGGGAGATTCTGGCGGATCTGGTGACATGTCCGGACGGACTGACCGGCAGCGTCTCCCCGCAGAAAGCCGAAAAGCTTCTCGCGGGCTGGAAGGAGAGGGTGACAGCCCTTCCCCTGGAGGGGAAGCTGGCCGGCCTGCTCCGCACGGTCAACGGATCCCCGGCGGACGCCGTGATCGATCAGGGGACAGAGCTCCTTTACGGTAAGGCATATTTTGAAGAGACTCTCTCCGGGCTCAGCTTCAAGATCAGCCCCTTCTCTTTCTTCCAGAATAATTCCGGCGGCGCGGAGCTGCTCTATGAGAAGGTGGGCGAATACGCCGGTGAGACCGCCGGAAAAACTGTCTTTGATCTGTACAGCGGTACCGGGACCATCGCCCAGCTGGTGGCCAGGACCGCGGAGCAGACGGTGGGCGTGGAGATCGTGGAAGAGGCGGTTCGCGCGGCAGAAGAAAACGCCGCCCGGAACGGGATCACCAACTGCCGCTTTATCGCCGGGGATGTGCTGAAGGTCCTGGGGGATCTTCCCGGCAGTCCGGATGTGGTCATCCTGGATCCCCCGAGAGAAGGCGTGAACCCGAAGGCCATGCGACAGATCGCCGGCACCATCCGCCCGGAACGTATCGTCTATGTCTCCTGCAAGCCGGGTAGCTTCGGGAAGGACCTGGAGATCATGCAGGAAGCGGGCTACCGCCTGGTAAAAGCCTGCGGCGTGGACATGTTCCCCCAGACGCCGAACGCGGAGATGGTCGTGCTTCTTGAACGCGTGAGCAATTGAAAAGAGTATCCTTATTTACGCAAGAAAAAACACCGCGTCCTCCGGAAACAGCAGAGGACGCGGTGTTTTGTATGTGTTAATTGATCTGGATTTTTCAGTTTTCTTCCCGGAAGGTGATGGTGCCGGCTGCGGGGTCCATGGCGTCGACGATGGCCAGGGAATGGAGGTCGATGCCCATCTCCCGGATCTGCTTTCCGCCTTCCTGGAAGCCCTTTTCGATCACGATGCCGGCGCCGACCAGCTCCGCGCCGGCCTGCCGGACCAGCTCGCTCAGTCCGAGCAGGGCTTTTCCGTTGGCGAGGAAATCATCGATGATCAGGATCTTGTCCTCCGGAAGGAGGAAGCTCTTCGAGAGGATGATGTCGTATGTCGTGCTGTGGGTGAAGGACTCCACCTTTGCCGTGTAGACATCGCCCGCGATGTTCAGGGTCTTCGTCTTCTTCGCGAAGATCACGGGGCAGTTGAAATACTGGGCGGCGATACAGGCGATGGCAATACCGGAAGCCTCGATCGTCAGGATCTTTGTGACCTCTTTTCCCTCGAACTGGCGTTTCAGTTCTTTGCCGATCTCCTGGAGAAGCGCGACGTCGATCTGGTGATTCAGGAAGGAGTCTACTTTGAGGATATTTCCTTCACGGACCTGGCCGTCTTTTCTGATCCGGTCCATAAGAAGCTGCATCTGCATAAGCACCTCGGTTTCTGCCCCTGCGGGCTGAAAATATAGTTTTAAGGGCTGGAACTATGGTTTTATCAATGATAACATACCCGGCAGAAAAAATGTGGACAAATTGAATTATCAGAATTGTATTTCGAATTCGTTCATATTGTTGACAAACTGACGGAAGAGATATATAATTTCCGCGACTCGCAGATGTTTACGGGAGGAATTCAATTATGCTGATCGACAAAAGAAGCATACTGAAAGAAGCGCAGGCAAGAGCCGCAGCCCGGAGCATCGTTGCGGCGGAAGAAGAAAAAAGGTCCGCCGCCGCCAAAAGGCATTCCGTCGGAGCAAAAAGAGCTGAAAAGATCAACGATGAAAATAGAGGTGGAGAAATCATGGCAAAGAAGACTGCAAAGGAAACAGTGGAAGAGCTGAAGAAGGACGCTGAGGTCGTTATCGAGACCGCTGAGAAGGAAATCGAGAAGATCCCGGAGAAGGCTGAGAAGGTGAAAAAGGAAGCGGCTGCGAAGGTCACCAAGGCTAAGAAGGATATCGAGGCAAAGACCGAAGAAGTGAAGGCGGCTGTGAAGAAGAGAACCGTGAAGAAGGCTGACCCGAAGGTCGACGTCGTCGTGGAGTTCGCCGGAAGACAGATCGTCGCCAAGGAAGTGAAGGACGCTGTCCTGAAGGCATACAAGAAGGCAAACAAGGGCGTGGACATCAAGACTGTCGAGATCTACATCAAGCCGGAAGAGAACGCTGCTTACTATGTTGTGAACGGCGACGCGAAGCCGGAGTACAAGATTGAACTGTAACTGAAAATTGCTCTGACGAGGGCTGCACCGATTCCATCGGTGCAGCTTTTTTGATATACTGTTCTGTAAGAAGCAAAAGGCAGCCCGGCCGGGTCTGCCGGTGCGTTAACATCATAAGGAGGAACGCGTTATGTATGCTGACAATCAAATCTGGATCGCTTCCAGCGGCGAGGAGCGCTGCTGCATCCTGCCCCGTATGGCCAACCGTCACGGTCTCATCGCGGGCGCGACCGGAACAGGTAAGACGATCACCCTGAAGGTCCTGGCGGAATCTTTTTCCGACGCAGGTGTCCCGGTATTCCTCTCGGATGTCAAAGGAGATCTGGCAGGCATGTGCAGACCGGGTATCGACAGCGAGGACATGCAGAAGAGGATCGAGAAGTTCGGTCTCGCGGAAGCAGGCTTCCGTTACCAGGCATATCCTACGACGTTCTGGGACATCATGGGGAAACGGGGGCTTTCCCTCCGGACCACTGTCTCTGAGTTCGGGCCCCTTCTGTTCGCGCGGCTCCTGGAGCTGAACAAGACCCAGTCCGACCTTCTGGATATCGTTTTCCGCATCGCGGACGATGAAGGCCTGCTGCTCCTGGATCTCAAAGACCTGAAGTCGATGCTGAATTATGTCAGCGACAACGCTGCGGTCTTCAGAAAACAGTACGGCAATATCGGCGCCCAGAGTGTCGGCGTCATCATGCGTTCCATCGTGGCCCTGGAAGGACGCGGAGGGGAGGAGTTCTTCGGGGAGCCCTCTCTGCAGATCAGCGATTTCTTCGAGACTGATTCCGACGGCAGAGGCATGATCAATATTCTTGATTCCACCTCCCTGATCAACGACCCGACCATCTACTCCACCTTCATGCTCTGGTTGATGACGAAGCTGTTCGACGTGATGCCGGAGGTGGGCGACCTGCCGAAGCCGAAGATGGTGTTCTTCTTCGATGAGGCGCATCTTCTGTTCAACAGCGCCCCCAAGGCCCTGCTGGATAAGATCGAGCAGGTGATGAAGCTGATCCGCTCCAAGGGCATCGGCGTTTTCTACATCACTCAGAATCCCAGCGATGTACCCGGCGCGGTCCTGGCGCAGCTGGGCAACAAGGTCCAGCATGCTCTCCGGGCCTACACGCCTGCAGAGCAGAAGGGCATCAAGGCGGCGGCAGCTTCCTTCCGGAAGAATCCGGCCTTCGACACCGCCACGGCGCTGCAGGAGCTGAAGACCGCGGAAGCCATCGTATCCTTCCTGCAGGCGGACGGCGCTCCCTCGATCTGCAAGATCGCGAAGGTCCTCCCGCCCCAGTCCCAGATGGGCACCCTGGACGACCTGATGCATCAGGCGGCGGTCCTTTCCAGCCCGCTGAAGGATAAATATACGGAGATGGTGGACAGAGAGTCTGCCTACGAGATCCTGGAACAGAGGTATGAGGAAGCCCTGGCGGCAGCGGAGCAGGCGAAGGCCGAAGCAGAGGCCGCAAAACAGGCGGAGAAGGATGCCATCGCCGCTGCGAAGCAGGCGGAAAAAGACGCTATCGCCGCCGCGAAACAGGCGGAGAGAGAAGCCGCTGCGGCGGAGAAAGAGAAAGCGCGCGAAAGCGCGAAGAAGAGAAGGACCTTCAACACCATCGGCGGAGCGGCGGCAGGAACCGTGGGCCGCGAAGTCGGCAACACCCTGGGGTCCGCTGTGGGCGGAAAACTGGGAAAGAAAGTCGGAGGCAACGTGGGCGCAAGCCTGGGCCGCGGCATTCTGAAGTCCCTGCTCGGACTGTGAGGCTGAAGCGTTAAAGGTTGAGGATTTTGAATATTTGTGATATATGTATAACTATTCACCGTATTCTGCCGGAAAACGGCAGAATGCGGCGGATGGTTATATTTTATTTTAGGGGGGATTTATTTTTATGGAGGATAATGTATTTATTCTGGCAGCGTTCTTTCTGTATCTGATCGTGATGATCACGATCGGTGCAAGGTGTTCTGCCAACACCAAGAACACGGACGACTTCTATCTGGGCGGCCGTCAGCTGAACGGCTGGGTCGCGGCCATGAGCGCCCAGGCGTCGGATATGAGCGGCTGGCTCCTGATGGGACTGCCGGGCGCCATCTATCTGTACGGTCTCGGAGAGGCCTGGATCGGCATCGGACTCTTTATCGGAACTGCGCTGAACTGGCTCATCGTTTCCAAAAAGCTGAGAAGATACACGATCAAGGCGAACAATGCCATCACGCTTCCGACGTTTTTTGAGAACCGCTACCACGACAAGAGCCGCGTGCTTCTCGGCGTCTCTTCGGTGTTCATCATCCTGTTCTTCCTGGTGTACACCGCATCCGCCTTTGCTTCCGGCGGAAAGATGATCTCCGCGGTGTTCGGACTGGATTACCACGCGGCGACCACCATCGGCGCCCTGGTCATTCTTGTCTACACCTTCCTGGGCGGTTTCATGGCAGTCTGCGAGACCGACTTCGTCCAGGGACTCCTGATGCTGGTGGTCCTGTTCATCGTGCCGATCATCGCCTGCGTCACCCTGGGATTCGACAACGTCAATCCCCTGATCGAGCAGAGCGGCGTCGCCGGCAGCGTGGCATCCTTCTCGAATATTATGGAGGACGGGGGAGAGCCCATCCGTTTCGTCACCATTATTTCCAACCTGGCATGGGGTCTTGGATATTTCGGCATGCCGCACATCCTGACCAGGTTCATGGCGGTATCCAGCGAGAAGGAACTTCAGAAGTCCAAGGTCATCGCCATCGTCTGGGTCGCCATTTCTCTTTCCTTTGCCTGCTTCATCGGATGGTGCGGCCGCGCCTACATGATGCCTGAGGTCCTGGACGGAACGAACGCGGAGAAGGTCTTCATCAACATGATCATGAAGGTGTTCACGAAGCAGTACGCGCTTCCGCTGATCGGCGGCATCTTCCTCTGCGGTATCCTGGCGGCCATCATGTCCACGGCGGACTCCCAGCTGCTGATCACCTCCAGTTCTCTGACGGAGGATATTTACCGCGGGATCATGAATCCGAAGGCTTCTGAGAAGGCTGCTCTGAACCTGTCCCGTTACTCCGTCCTGGGAGTGGCGATCATCGCTTACCTGATCGCATGGGATCCCAACAGCTCCATCATGGGCCTGGTCTCCAACGCGTGGTCCGGTTTCGGCTCCACCTTCGGGCCGGTGGTCCTTCTGTCCCTGTTCTGGAGACGGGCGAACCGCGAGGGCGCCATCGCCGGCATGCTGGGCGGCGGCCTTACCGTGATCCTCTGGGACTACATTCCGATCATCGGCGGAAAGACCATCGCCGCTGTGACTTCTCTGTATTCCCTGATCCCGGGCTTCTTTATCGGCCTTCTGGCCATGTATGTCGTCAGCCTTCTGACCCCGGCACCGTCTGAGGAGATCGTGAGAGAGTTTGACGAAGTGGCAAATCTGAAGGAGGGCGAAGTTTGATCCGGTGCTGCGTCTTTGACCTGGATGGAACACTTTTGAATACATTATATGCACTTCAGAAATCCATAAACCTGACACTGGCGGAATTCGGCCTCGGGGAGATCTCCCTGGCCCAGGTGAAGCGCTATGTCGGGAACGGCTCCCTGAATTACTGCAGGAGGTCGCTGGATTATTTCGGAGCGGATACTGAGGCGCTGCTGGAACCGGTGTCCCGGAGATACGGAGAAGTGTTTCAGCAGCACTGCGGATACCGGGTGGAACCCTACGAGGGGATGCGGGAGGCGCTGGCCTTCCTGAGATCCCGGGGACTGAAGCTGGCCGTGCTTTCCAACAAGCCCCAGTCCCGCACGGAGGACAATATCTACGGCGCCTTCGGCAGGGAGATGTTTGAAATTGTCCGCGGGGAACAGCCGGGGATCCCGTTAAAACCGGATCCCTCTTCCCTGCTTGCGCTGCTCCGGGATCTCGGGGCGGCGCCGGAGGAATGTCTGTATTTCGGAGATACGGGAACGGACATGGAGACCGGGAGCAGGGCCGGCGTGCATACGGTCGGCGTACTCTGGGGATTCCGGGAAAGGGAGGAACTGGAGCAGTTCCGCCCCGAAGCCATTCTCGGCGCACCGGAGGAGATCCGCAGTCTGTACTTGTCGGCATTCAGTGCCTGAAAGGAGGACTCATGAGAGAGATCGTTTATTCCGCGTCTTCGTTCACGCTGACGCAGGAGGGAAAGTTCGCGTATCTGGATGGGATCACCCCGAGGGGCCCGGAGAGGATCGCGCTGTACAACGCCCTCTGCACTGAGTGCGGGTCTTCCCGCCTGGTGCCCGGGGACGCAAGATGGGGCCGCTGGATCGAAGACGTGTTTCCCGGTCGGTTCCGGACTGTGACCCGTTTTCACCTGGAGGGAGACAGCACGACCTACGATGAGGAGCGGCTCAGAAGAGCCGTGGCGGCCTTTCCGGAAGGCTTCTGCCTGAAGCCCTTTGATGAAGAGATCATGGCCAAGGCCGCGGCAGAGGAGTGGAGCAGCGACTTCGTCAACGGCCTTTCCGACCCGGAACGGGCGGTCGCGGAGGGCACCTGCTACGCGTCTCTTGAGGACGGGATCATCGTCAGCGGCTGTACCGGCTGCATCCTTTCACCGGAGCTGATGGAGGTGGAGATCATCACCAGAAAAGGCTACCGGAAACGGGGCATGGCGACGGCCTCCGCCGCCAGCGTGATCCTCGCCTGTATGGAGAAGGGCATCCGTCCGGAATGGGACGCCTCCAGCCGGTTCACGGTGATGCTGGCGGAGAAGCAGGGCTTCAGATGCACCCGGGAATACCAGGTATACGAGATATCCGTGGAGGACCTGTAAAGAAAGCGCATAAAAAGGCACAAAAAAGGCGCATATAATGTTATTTTTCGAGAATCCCGCTTTACTTATAACGGTTCGGAAGATATAATAATAGTGTAAGTTTTATGTGAACGGTTCTGGCCGCGAGCATAGTGAAACCGCATATAAGCAGCGCCTGGGATGTTCGATAATCTTGCCAATTTTGAACCTGCAAATTCTTTATCGGGAGACTATATTCCTGTTCGGATGTCAGGCCGTTTCGGACGGAAGGCAGATGTCCGGGAGCGGTCACCCACCTGGCTCGGCCAGGCGTCAATAAGTAAGACCGGCATTTTGGGGCTGCTTATCATATGTATTTCAGACAGTGCCAGGCACTGTCTTTTTATTTTAGGAAATCCGGAGCGATATGAGGTAGTGTTATGATGTTCAAAGAAAGACACCGTGAACGAATTGCCTGGGGGCTGACTGCATTTTCCGTGATCGCTGCTTCGCTGGTGGTCTATTTCATCATGCATAATTTTACAGGGGTGAAGGAGTTCCTTTTAAAGATCATCGACATACTGATGCCGATCATTTACGGCTGTGTCATGGCCTTCCTGATGACACCTCTTTTTGAACGGGTCCGGGCCCTCATCGTTCCCCTGAAGGACCGGGGAAAAAACAAGACGGCGGACGTGCTCAGCCGTTTTGCCGCGACGCTGTTCTGCATCATCCTGATCCTGGCCTTCCTGACTGCCCTGATCAGCATGGTGATCCCGCAGCTGATCTCGGGCTTCATGGAGCTGTACGGCCGGATCCCCGACAGCGTCAACAGTGTGGAGACTCTGATAGAAAGCATGTTCCGGGACAATCCCGAGGGCAGGGATACTGCGCTCCGGTACTACACTCAGTTCTACAAGACCTTCATGTCCTGGGTGAATACCAATGTGCTCCCGAATATCAACAAATACCTGACCGGCATCACCAGCGGCGTGAAGAAGCTGGTCGGCGTCCTGGGCAGCTTCTTCATCGGCATCATCGTCATGGCATACCTTCTGAACATGAAGAAGCGGCTGGCGAGTCAGTGCAAGCGCGCCGCCTATGCTTTTCTGCCGCTTGCCACGGCCAACAGCCTCGTGGAGGAGATGCGCTTCATCGCCAACGTGTTCTCGAAATTCATCGTCGGCAAGATCATCGATTCCGCCATCGTCGGCGTGATCTGCTACATCGCGATGGCGCTGCTGAAGATGCCTTACGCCCTGGTGATCAGCGTGATCGTGGCGGTCACGAACATCATCCCCTTCTTCGGGCCGTTTATCGGCGCCATCCCCAGCATTCTGATCCTTCTTATGGTGAAGCCGGTCAGCGCGCTCCAGTTCGCCGTCCTGATCCTCCTTCTGCAGCAGCTGGACGGGAACATTATCGGGCCGAAGATCCTCGGCTCCACCACGGGGGTATCCAGCTTCTGGGTGCTGTTCTCCATCCTGTTCTTCGGCGGCATCTGGGGGATCGTCGGCATGATCATCGGCATCCCGACCTTCGCGGTCATCTCCCGGCAGTTCACCAAGATGGTGCTGCGCCGTCTGGACAAGAAGAACCTCCCGGAGGACCCGATGATATACCGGGAGCTGGACCATATCGATGTGGAGACCGGACTGCCTGTTTCAAAGAGCAGTTTGCATTCCGGGAAAAAGTAGATTATACTGGACGAATAATAAATTTCAGAGATAGAAAAGGCGGTGCATTTTCATGACGTTACTTGAGAACTGGAGAGCAAAGGCATACGGAGACGGCACGGACAACCAGGAGAAGGAATCCCTCTGGAAGGACTATTTTGCTGTTGAAAAGGGTATTTATGAAAAGCTTCTGGCAGACGTGACCGCGGTGGAAAGCGGCACGGTGGCGGAACTGGCTGAGAAGTTCGGAACTGACGTGCAGACCATGACAGGTTTCCTGGACGGCATCAACGACAGCCTGAAGGAAGCGAATCCCATCGAGACCATGGAGGAGGACACCCCCGTCCGCCTGGAGATCGATCCGGAGAAGCTTTACTACAACATGGTCGAGGCAAAGGCCACCTGGCTTTACAACCTGCCCCAGTGGGAGACCATCCTGACGGAAGAAAAGCGGAAAGAGCTGTACAAGCAGCAGAAAGCCAGCGGCACAGTCAGGAAGCCCCATAAGATCGGCAGAAACGATCCCTGTCCCTGTGGTTCCGGAAAGAAATACAAACATTGCTGCGGACGTTAAAAAGGATGAAATAAGATGGAAGCATACACATCTTTTGCCCAGGTGTACGACCTGTTCATGGACAATGTTCCTTACGATGCCTGGTGTGCGGAACTTGTGAAGATCCTTAAGGAATACGGAATCAACGACGGGATCGTCGGCGATCTCGGCTGCGGGACCGGCAGCCTGACGGAGCGTCTGGCAGCGAAGGGCTATGATATGATCGGTATCGACAGCTCCGCGGACATGCTGGAGATCGCCATGGAGAAAAAGCTTGAGAGCAGGCACGATATCCTGTACCTGTGTCAGGATATGAGATCCTTTGAGCTGTACGGGACCTGCCGGGCTTTTGTGAGCCGCTGCGATTCGATCAATTACATCCTGACCAGGCAGGACCTGGTGACGGTGTTCCGCGGGGTCAACAACTATCTGGATCCGGACGGGATCTTTGTGTTCGACTGCAACACGATCCGGAAATATGAGCATATCCTGGCGGACAATACCATCGCCGAGACGAGGGATATCGGAAGCTTTATCTGGGAGAATTCCTATGATCCGGTGACCCAGATCAACGAATACGACCTGACGCTCTACATCCTGGATGGAGGAGAAGGGGAGAACGCCAGATTCCGCCGCTTTACGGAGACGCATCTGCAGAAGGCGTACACAGTGGAAGAGCTGAAATCTGCGGCTTTTGAGGCCGGAATGCTCTGGCTGGACTGCGTGGACGCAGATACCATGGCCATGCCGGGAGAATCCACGGAGCGCCTCCTGATCACGCTGGGCGAAAGAGGAAAGAAGCCGGAGGAGAAGCTTCCGGCAGGAGAGGACTGAGGAAATGAAAGATTACATGGTCCGCGCCTACGCAGCAGGAGGTTATGTCCGCGCTTTTGCCGTGACAACCGCGGAACTGACGGAGGAGGCACGGAAGATCCATAGCACCAGCCCCGTGGCGACGGCGGCCCTGGGGAGACTCATGGCAGCCGGGCTGATGATGGGCGCCATGATGAAGGATGAACAGGATCTTCTGACACTGAAGATCGACGGCACCGGTCCTATGCGCGGGATCCTTGTCACTGCGGACTGCAAAGGAAACGTAAAGGGATATCCGTACGAGTCTGCGGTGATCCTGCCGCCGAACGAAAAAGGCAAGCTGGATGTTTCCGGAGCGCTGGGAGAAGGGATCCTCACGACGATCTCCGACATCGGGATGAAGGAGCCCTACGTGGGACAGGTCAAGCTGGTGTCCGGCGAGATCGCGGAGGATATCGCGTACTACTACGCATCCAGCGAGCAGGTGCCCTCCAGCGTGGGGCTGGGGGTCCTGGTCGACCCGGATCATACCGTGAACTGTGCCGGCGGATTTATCATCCAGCTGATGCCCGGCTGCCCGGAGGAGACCGTGTCGGCCCTGGAGGACAGGCTGAAGGGGATCGATTCCGTCACCACTTTTTACAGAAGCTCTAAAACACCGGAGGATCTTCTTACGCTGATCCTCGGAGACATGGAGCTGCAGTTTACGGACAAAATGCCCTGCCAGTACCATTGCGGCTGCACCAGGCAGCGGGTGGAGAAGGCGCTGATCTCCGTGGGGGAAAAGGAACTCCGGAGCATGATCGATGAAGGGAAGCCCGTGGAGATGAACTGCCATTTCTGCGGAAAGAACTATACTTTCTCCGTGGAAGAGATGGAGAAACTCCTTGAGAGTGCGAAATGACATTCGAAATAATGAGCATAACAAATAACACCCTGACACGCTTCAATAGCGGTCAGGGTGTTTCATTAACCAGCGCATGTAGCCCAGGGTCCGGAATTCTCCTTCGTCCCGGAGCATGATCAGCAGTTTTTCAAGAAGCGCCCGGGTCTCGGGATGAAGACGGTCGGCTTCCGTCCGGGCCTGGTAATATTCCCACGGAATCGAGTCGTTGTAGCGGTCCCCGTTGTAGACTTTGGAGGCCGCGATACGGTCGCAGACCATTTCCAGGACGTAGTTCAGAGGCATTTTGACGCCCTGGAAGGTGAAGTCCCGGGCCGGATCCACATCGATCCAGTATTCATAGTGGTGTTTGTTCCTGCCTTTGTGATGCAGCCAGGCGACGGAGTATCCTTTCTCGCGCTTTTCCGCGGCATTGGGACTGCGGACTCCCTGGTAGTAGAGGATCCCTGTCCGGAACTCCTCGGGAGAATATTTGGACAGATCATGCAGAATTCCCTGACGAATCAGCCCGATCCGGAAACAAAGATCCATCACAGTCAGCTTATGGGTCGTAATGGTTATAAAATGATGATAAGCATTAGCTAATTGCATAAATATCAACCTCTGAATCCCGAAATTGTTTGACACATTTACTCTTCTATGCTATTCTAAATCAAGTTGCAGAAAGCTGCAAACCGCAATTATCTTTTTTGGAGGAGTTTCATTTATGAGCAAGGGTACTGTTAAGTGGTTTAACAATCAGAAGGGCTATGGTTTTATTTCTGATGAAAAGGGAAATGATGTCTTCGTCCACTACACCGGACTGAACATGGAAGGCTTCAAGACCCTCGAGGAAGGCGCACAGGTCGAATATGACATCGTCGAAGGGGCAAAAGGACCGCAGGCTACGAACGTAACTGTGATTAAATAATATATTTATCTGCGTTGTTAACCAAGAGAGCCGTTCCGCAGGGAACGGTTCTTTTCTTATTCCCTTAAGCCTGCGGCAGCAAGGCATTCTGTCGCCAGACAGACCAGCGATTCTTCCCCTGCCTGTTCCAGACTTTCCAGGTCGGTCCACTTTTCCCTGCTCTCATAAGAGGGGCGGAACAGCTTCATCCCGGCGGGGGATGAACCCGTGACGCGGAAAAATTCACCATCTTTTTTTACACAGGCGGTGCGGGCAGTGGCCTTTACCTTCGCGGAACGGTCCACGAACTCCGCCACGCTTTTGTGGACCACGCGGTCTTCTTCTGGAAGGCAGTAGTAGTCCCGGTAATTCTCGTAGAAATAGAGGAGCGTTCCCTGGAAATAAGGCAGGGAGATGGTAAGGCAGTCATCCTGCGCTTCGAGGAAGAAGCTTTCGCTGTCAAAGGATACAGGAACCGGCAGGTAACAGCTCCCTTTCAGCCGAATCCGGAAAACCGGACCGTTTTCTCCTTCTTCCGCCGCGGCTTCAGCCCCGGAGAATCCGCCGAGGAAAAAGTCCCGGTAGGACAGCAGGGACAGGAGAACTGTGAGGCCGGTGACATCTTCCTCGTTGTGAAGCAGCAGCTGCTGCAGCAGAGCGGTGCCTCCGGAGTTCAGATAATTCTGATAGACGGAGATCAGTTCTCCGCCGCTGAAACGGTCCGCCCGGTCAAGACCGAGGAACTGCTCCATACTTTTCTGGTTGATCCGGCCGGTACCGAAGACCTTCCGGTAGGGGCGCGCCGCGCGGTACAGATCCAGGCTGTTCATCCCTTCAAAAGGATGCGGGATGCCATACTGGGCGGCACAGCGCATCAGAAATGGAAGATCAAAGCTGGTGCCATTGTAGTGGACCAGGGTCCGGAAGGGAGCAGCAAAAGCAAAGAAAGCGCGGAGGATCTCTTCTTCCGAAGAAAGACTGTCAGCGAACCACTGGCGCAGAGTCCACCCGGACTCCTCTGTGTGGTAAAGAGCCCCGATCAGATAGATCTGCGCGGTCTCCGGCGTCAGGCCGGTGGTCTCGATGTCCAGGAAGAGAAAATCGTCCGGATCGCCCAGGGAACGCAGGGGGTAGGACAATATGACCGCTTCCGGCCGGGTGAATTCTTTCATGACAGTCCTCTCTTTCAGCGTTTTCCTCGGGTGTTTTCCTAAGTATACTCCTTCATTGTCAGATTTAAAACCCTGTGCTAAACTTGGGGGAAAGATCAAGAGGAGAGAAAAATGATTTCATTTGTGCAGGGGACCCTGGCTGCCAAAGAGGGCGATGTCATCGTCGTCCAGGCAGGCGCTGTGGGCCTGAATATACATGTACCCCTTTCGGTGACGGAACAGCTGCCGAAGACGGGGGAAGAAGTGATGATCCACACCTATCTCAAGGTGGCGGAGGACGCTCTCACGCTTTACGGTTTCCTGACCGTCCGGGACAGAGAGATGTTCTGCCGTCTGATCAACGTGAACGGCATCGGGCCGAAGGGGGCGCTGGCCATCCTTTCCACCATGACGCCGGATGACCTTCGGATGGCAGTCCTGACAGAAGATGCGAAAGCGATCTCCAGAGCGCCCGGTGTGGGGATGAAGACAGCCCAGAGGATCATCCTGGACCTGAAGGACAAAATCTCCTTCGAGGACCTGGAGGATTTCCAGGGACAGGGAACCGTACTTCCGAAAGAAGCTCTCGGGCGGAACAGCGCCGCCTCCGAGGCGGTGGAGGCCCTGGTGCAGCTGGGATATTCCCTTTCGGACGCAGGCAAGGCAGTGCGGGCTGTGGAAGGCGCAGAGCAGATGGACAGTGAGCAGATCCTGAAGGCAGCGCTGAAGCAGTTCCGTTTCTGAGGAGAATAGCATGGAACGACGAATCATTACGACAGAGGTGGTGCCGGAGGAGAAGAAGCAGGAACAGAACCTCCGCCCCCAGTTTCTGAAGGATTACATCGGGCAGGAAAAGATCCGGTCCGAACTTAAGATATATATCGACGCGGCGAAAAAAAGAGGGGAAACGCTGGACCATGTGCTCTTCTACGGACCGCCGGGACTGGGCAAGACGACCCTGGCAGGGATCATCGCCAACGAGATGGAGGTCAACATCAAGGTGACCAGCGGCCCGGCCATCGAAAAGCCGGGAGAGATGGCGGCGATCCTGAACAATCTCCATGAAGGGGACGTCCTTTTTGTGGATGAGATCCACCGCCTGAACCGCCAGGTGGAGGAGGTGCTCTATCCGGCGATGGAAGACTTTGCCATCGATATTATCCTTGGGAAGGACGCCGGGGCGCGAAGCATCCGGCTGGAACTCCCGAAGTTCACGCTGGTGGGAGCCACCACCAGGGCAGGGCTTCTTTCGGCTCCACTGAGGGACCGCTTCGGCGTGGTGCAGAAACTGGAGTTTTATACGGCGAAGGATCTTCAGGAGATCGTGGAGCGCTCCGCTGCTGTGCTCGGGGTGGAGATCGACTCCGCAGGCGCCGCCGAGATCGCCAGGAGGAGCCGCGGCACGCCGCGTCTGGCGAACCGGCTTCTTAAGCGGGTGCGCGATTTCGCCGAGGTCCGGTTTGACGGCGTCATCACCAGGAAAGCGGCGGACTATGCCCTGGACATTCTTGATGTGGACAAGCTGGGACTCGATGCCGGGGACCGCTCGATCCTTTTAATGATGATCGAAAAATTCGGCGGGAAGCCGGTGGGTCTGGAGACCCTTGCAGCTGCGCTGGGAGAGGATCCCGGCACTCTGGAGGACGTTTACGAGCCGTATCTTCTGATGAACGGACTGATCATGCGGACGCCCAGGGGCAGGATCGCCACAGAAAACGCATACCGGCATCTGGGCATTCAGATGTCCGGACAGGAGTGAAAGACATGAAAGAAATCAGAGAAAACGGTATTCCTGAACGCGGAGATACCGCGGAGGTGGTCATCAACGGGAAAGTGATCCCGGTGGCAGGAGGAGAAACAGCTTACCTGCAGAAGGTCGCCGCCTATATCGACGGAAAGATCGCCGCGCTGAAGAAGACCAGGCAGTATATGAGGCAGAACTCTGATCTGCGGAATGTGATGCTCTGGCTGAATCTCGCGGACGACTACATGCAGGCCAGGGAAGAAGCGGACCGCCTGAAGGCGGAAGCGGAAGAGCGGGAGACGGAAATGTACGCCCTCAAGCGGGAGCTGGTGGGGCAGCGGCTGGACGCGGAAGCCGCCGAGGGAAAGATCAAAGAAGCGGCACAGAAACTGAAGGAAGCAAACGCCCGGATCCAGGAGCTGGAATCCGAGGTCAATGAGCTGCTGGAGAAATGATGACTGACGAAAAAACAGTTCGGAATGGCAGAAAGATCCCGGAGCTTTTAGCTCCGGCCGGATCTTTGGACTCGCTCCGGGCGGCGGTGAACGCCGGCGCTGACGCAGTGTATATCGGCGGCAGGAAATTCGGCGCCCGGGCCTACGCGGAGAATCCGGAGGAGGATCTCCTGAAAGAAGGAATACGGTTTGCGCATATCTACGGAGCCCGGGTCCATCTGACGGTCAACACCCTCCTGAAAGACGAGGAGCTGAAGGAGCTTGGGAACTATGTGCTGCCATATTACACAGAGGGCCTGGACGCGATCATCGTCCAGGACGCGGGCGTGATGGATTACCTGCACAGGAATTTTCCCGATGTCCCGCTCCATGCCAGTACCCAGACCACAGTGACGGGGCCCCGGAGCGCGGAATTCTGGAAGAAGCTGGGGGTGGTCCGCGTGATCCCGGCGAGGGAACTGTCCCTGAAAGAGCTTAAGAATATAAAAGACAGGACCGGCATGGAGGTGGAGACCTTTGTTCACGGTGCTCTCTGTTATTCCAATTCCGGACAGTGCCTCATGTCGAGCCTGATCGGAGGAAGAAGCGGGAACCGCGGCAGATGCGCCCAGCCCTGCCGGCTTCCTTATGCCCTGACGGACGGGAAAAAGAACCTGAACCGGAAGGGAGAGACCACGCTGTTAAGCTGCAGGGATCTCTGCAGCCTTGATGTTCTTCCGGATATCATCGAGGCAGGAATCGACAGCCTGAAGATCGAAGGACGGATGAAGAGTCCGCGCTACACCGCAGGGGTGACGGAAATCTGGAGAAAGTATCTGGATCTTTATGCCGCAGAGGGACGGAGCGGGTACCATGTAGACCCGGAGGACAGGAAAGCCCTTTTAAGCCTTTTTGACAGAGGCGGACAGACGGCGGGTTATTATTTTCAGCACAACGGGCGGGATATGCTGGCCCTGAAGGAAAAACCGGAGTTCCGGGAAGGGGACGAAGCGCTTAACGCGCGTCTCGAAAAGGAGTATGTCCGGGGGACCAGGCAGCTTCCGGTCCGGGGAAAGGCGGTCTTTGTCCCGGGAGAGCCCATGCGTCTTTCTGTATCAGCGGAGCTTCGGGGAAAGGTACTGACTGCGGAAGCGTCCGGCCCTGAGGTGCAGCTTTCCGAGCGGGCGGAAGCGTCCCCGGAAGAGGTGCGGAAGAGGCTCCTGAAGACCGGAGGGACGAAATTCACTTTTACCTCCATGGAGACAGAGGTGGCTCCCGGGGTGTTTCTTCCCGTGGGACAGCTGAATGCCCTCCGGAGGGACGCGCTCTCAAATCTGGAGGAATCGATCCTCTCTTCCTTCCGGAGAGATGTTCCGGTGTGCAGGTCAGAGACTGAAGATGATCCGGGACGTCCGGCGCCGGAAGAATTCCGGAAGGGGGCAGAAGAGGGCGACCGGGAAATGACTCCCCGCCTCCATGTGACCGCGGAGACAGAGGAACAGCTTTTTGCCGCGCTGGATGAGGAAGAGGTCCATGACCTTTCCTTTACGGCGGAAGCGCTGCCGCCGGAGCGGTGGAAGAAGACGGCGGAGCAGATCCGCGCCGCGGGAAAGAGAACGGTGTTCTGTTTTCCGCAGATATTCCGGGAAGAAGCAGCCCGGTTTTTTGAGATGCACAGAAAAGAGCTCACCGGAGCGGGATTTGATGCTTTCGTGATCCGCTCTCTGGAGGAACCGGGTTTTCTCCGCAGTCTGTTTTCTGACGCAGGTGTTCTTCTTCCGGAGCTCTGGTACGACTGGAATGTATACGGGATGAACCGGAGAGCGGAAAGGATCCTGACGGAGGACGGCGCTTCCAGGCTCACTCTTCCCATTGAACTGAACTTCCAGGAACTGAAGGCGCTGGGGTGTACAGGGAAGGAACTGGTGGTGTCCGGCCGTCTGCCTATGATGGTGACTGCCCAGTGCCTTAAGAGGACCGGCCCGGGCTGCGATAAAAAGCCGGGAATCCTGTACCTGAAGGACAGGAAGGCACAGGAGATGCCGGTGAAGAATTCCTGTGTTTTCTGTTACAACACGATCCTGAACAGCGCTCCTTTAAGTCTCTGCGGGATGGCGGAGCAGGTGCGCGGGCTTCATCCCGCCTCTGTCAGGGTACTTCTGACGGTTGAAAGCGGCAGGGAAAGCCGCGGGGTGATCAGGGCGGCAGCGGCTTCTTTTATCCGCCGCGAAACTGCCGCAGAGCCTTACGAGGTATTCACCCGGGGCCACATGAAACGCGGCGTCGAGTAACAGGGGAGGCAGATTGTCCGAAAAAGACATTGAGGAAAAACAGGAATCAGTATATACTGTCTTTTTAGATGTCGATTCCGGTCGGGCCCTGCCCTTGAACGGAATAAAACTAGAGCTGTGTCAGGATGAGCTGGAAAGCGCGCAGGAGGGATTGCAATGATCGAAGCAACGAGCTGCGGCGGTATCGTGATATTTCACGGAAAGATTCTGCTGTTGTATAAAAATTTCAGGAACCGCTATGAAGGGTGGGTCCTGCCGAAGGGAACCGTAGAGCGGGGAGAGACGTATGAGCAGACAGCTCTCCGGGAAGTGAAGGAGGAGACAGGCGTCAGCGCCAGGATCGTGGAGTATATCGGCGCCAGCGAATACACCTTCAGCGCCCAGGCCGATGTGGTGGAGAAGAGCGTTCACTGGTATTTGATGAGCTCCGACAGCTACTACAGCAAACCGCAGAAGGAAGAGTACTTCATGGATTCCGGGTATTACAAATATCACGAAGCATATCATCTCCTTAAATTCTCAAATGAAAAGATCATGCTGGAAAAAGCGTACGCACGCTACCAGGAACTGAAGCGAAGCAGCTCCTGGAACATGCCCCAGTGAGACTGCAGTCTGCCGCAGTTTCCTGCAACAGAAAGGAGCCCTATGATCCTGCTGGAAAGAACTTCTGTGATGAATCTGGAGAATGCCATCCGGGGAGCCAGGAATCCGATGAATTCCTGGAACCGGAGCGACAGCTTCTATAATGAAGCGAATGAATATGTGCTGGGGCCCAACGACCTGGGGCTCGCCATGCGCCTGAGGAAGGCGGGGAGCGACCACAGGAAGTTTATCCGGCAGATCTTTGTCTCTGTGGATATCACTGCGCCCCTTTACTGGTGGAAGGAATACGACACCTACAAAGTGGCCACGGTGGCGAACTCCACCTCCACCATGCATAAGATCCACTCCAAACCCTTTGAGCTTTCTGATTTTTCCTGTGAGCAGCTGACAGAGAAGGGCGTCAAAGCGCTGGAGGACCTGATCGCCGTCATGGAGGAGTTCCGCACCGAATTCAACGAGACGAAGGACAAGACTGCCTGGTACAACATGATCCAGCTCCTGCCGACTTCCTACAATCAGATGCGGACCTGTACTTTTAATTACGAGACGCTGGTGAACATCTACTTTGCAAGGAAGAACCATAAGCTGGAGGAGTGGCATACCTTCTGTGACTGGATCAGGACGCTGCCCTACGCGGACCAGCTGATCCTGGGACTGGACGAGTCATGAGAATGGTCGCCCTGGTGGACCGGAAGTGGGCCATCGGAAAAGGCGGAGATCTCCTGGTGCGGATCCCTAAGGATCAGAAGCTGTTCATGCAGGAGACTCTGGGCTGCCATGTGGTGATGGGAAGAAAGACCTTTGAAAGCCTTCCCGGAAAGCAGCCTCTGTACGGGCGCACCAACGTTGTTCTCTCAAGGGATCCTTCCTTTTCTCCGCGGGGCGCCGTCGTGGCGAGGAGCCTGGAAGAGGCGCTGAAGCTCCTTGAAGGTATTCCCCGGGACCGGATCTGTGTGATCGGCGGGGAGAGCATCTACCGCCAGTTTCTGCCTTTCTGCAGGACGGCGGATATCACCGCGGTGGATTACACTTACGACGGGGACCGCTTCTTTCCGGACCTGGACAGGGACCCGGAGTGGAAACTCAATGCGGAGAGCGAAGAAGAAACTTATTTTGACCTGGCATTTACCTTCCGGCGGTACGAGCGTGTCTCCGGAGGAAAGGCGTCCCGGGTTCCGGGGCGGTAAATAGATTTATATATTAAAGGAGAGTGAGCATCATGTACCGCATTCTGAAAAAGCAGAAACTGGCGGATAAGATCTGGCTGATGGACATCCAGGCTGACCGTATTGCCGCGAAATGTCTTCCGGGAGAGTTTCTCATCGTGAAGATCGACCGGCAGGGAGAAAGAGTTCCGCTGACCATCTGTGATTATAACCGCGAGACGGGCGTTATCACCATCGTATTCCAGGTGGTAGGCGCCAGCACTTACCGGATGGCGGAGGAGCTGAACGAAGGCGACGCCTTCCAGGACGTGGTGGGACCCCTTGGCAGGCCCAGCGAACTGACGGAGAAGACGGCAGAGGAACTTCAGAAGATGAATATCCTCTTCGTGGCCGGCGGTGTCGGCACCGCTCCTGTATATCCGCAGGTGAAGTGGCTGAAGGAGCAGGGAGTCTTCGCGGATGTGGTCCAGGGCTCCAAGAACAAGGACCTGGTCATCCTGGAGGAGGAAATGAAGGCAGTCTGCGGTGAGCACCTCTTTATCACCACGGACGACGGTTCTTACGGATTCCACGGCATGGTCACGGCGAAGATCGAGGACCTGGTGAAGAACGAGGGCAGAAAGTATGACCTCTGCGTCGCCATCGGCCCGATGATCATGATGAAGTTTGTTGCCCGCCTCACAAAGGAACTGGGCATTCCCACCATCGCCAGCATGAACCCGGTCATGGTAGACGGCACCGGCATGTGCGGCGCCTGCCGTCTCCTGGTGGGCGGAAAGGTGAAGTTCGCCTGTGTGGACGGACCGGAGTTCGACGCCCATGAGATCGATTTCGACCAGGCGATGAAACGCTCCAGGATGTACCAGACCGAAGAGGGAAGAGCGTTCCTGAAGGTCCAGGAGGGTGCGACGCACCACGGCGGATGCGGAAACTGCGGAGGTGAAGCGTAATGGATATGATGAAGAAAGTGCCTGTCCGTGAGCAGGAGCCGCTGGTAAGAGCAAAGAATTTTGACGAAGTATGTCTTGGTTATAACGAGGAAGAGGCTGTCGCTGAGGCACAGCGCTGCCTGAACTGCAAGAATCCCCGCTGCGTGGCGGGATGTTCCGTTGCTATTGATATCCCGGCATTTATCCAGGAAGTGAAGAACAGAGACTTCAAGGCAGCCGCCGGCGTGATCGCGAAGAGCTCTGCTCTTCCTGCGGTCTGCGGCCGCGTGTGCCCCCAGGAGACCCAGTGCGAAGGAGTCTGCGTCCGGGGCATCAAGGGCGAAGCTGTGGCCATCGGCAAGCTGGAGCGCTTCGTGGCTGACTGGGCCAGGGAGAACGGCGTCGTCGCGGAGAATACTTCCGTGAAGAACGGCCAGAAGGTTGCGGTCATCGGCGCCGGCCCCGCGGGACTTACCTGCGCGGGCGATCTGATCAAGCTTGGATATGAAGTGAAGATCTTTGAAGCCCTGCACGAACCGGGCGGCGTTCTGGTCTACGGCATCCCGGAATTCCGTCTTCCGAAGGACAGCGTTGTCAAGACGGAAGTCGAGAACGTGAAGAAGCTGGGCGTGGAGATCGAGACCGACTGCATCATTGGAAAATCCGTCTCCATCGACGAGCTGATGGACAAGGAGGGTTTTGACGCCGTGTTCATCGGTTCCGGTGCGGGTCTTCCCATGTTCATGAACATTCCCGGCGAGACGGCCCTTGGCGTATTTTCTGCGAACGAATTCCTCACCAGGAACAACCTGATGAAGGCCTTCCGCGACGACTACGACACCCCCATCCACTGCGGAAAGAAGGTGGCTGTCGTGGGCGGCGGCAACGTGGCCATGGACGCCGCGAGAACAGCCTTGCGCCTTGGCGCCGAGACCCATATCATCTACCGCAGGTCCGAGAAGGAGCTTCCGGCGAGAGCGGAGGAAGTGCATCATGCGAAGGAGGAGGGCATCATTTTCAACCTCCTTACCAATCCTACAGAGATCCTGGTGGACGAGAACGGCTGGGTGAAGGGTATCCGCATCATCCACATGGAACTGGGCGAGCCGGATTCCAGCGGCAGAAGACGTCCGGTGGAGATTCCCGGCAGCGAAGAGGAGATCGAGGTGGATACTGTGGTCATGGCTCTGGGAACCAGCCCGAACCCGCTGATCAGCTCCACCACGAAGGGCCTGGACGTGACCCGGAAGGGCTGCATCGTGGCCGAGGAATCGAACGGCCAGACCAGCCGCGAGGGAGTGTTCGCGGGCGGCGACGCCGTGACCGGAGCAGCCACCGTCATCCTGGCCATGGGCGCAGGCAAGGCCGCTGCCAAGGGCATTGATGAGTACCTTGCATCAAAGAGATCATAATATAAATTTGTATTTCACTTCGGAATCGTTTATACTGTTTTTAGAATTTGTAACAGCACTAAAATAAGGCACCGGAACAACTATCAGGAGGAAGAAATTCTATGAGCAAGATCGACCTTACCAAGTATGGAATCACCGGAACCACGGAAATCGTGCACAATCCGTCATTTGATTTCTTCTATGAAGAAGAAATGAACCCGGCCCTTGAAGGCTATGAGAAGGGACAGATGACCGAACTCGGTGCGGTCAATGTCATGACCGGGATCTTTACCGGACGTTCCCCCAAAGACAAATTCATTGTCATGGATGAGAACAGCAAGGATACTGTCTGGTGGACCTCTGATTTTTATCCGAACGACAACCACCCCGCTTCCGAAACGACCTGGGGAGAGTGCAAGAAGATGGCACAGAAGCAGCTCTCCAACAAGAAGCTGTATGTGATGGACTATTTCTGCGGCGCCAACAAGGACACCCGCATGGCTATCCGCTTCATCATGGAAGTGGCGTGGCAGGCACACTTCGTTCGTAATATGTTCATCCAGCCCTCCAAAGAGGAGGAGGAGAGCTTCGAGCCCAATTTCGTAGTCTACACAGCTTCCAAGGCAAAGGTAGACAACTTCAAGGAGCTGGGCCTCAATTCCGAGACCTGCGTGGCGTTCAACATCACCAGCCGTGAGCAGGT
>JAFSYO010000067.1 GCA_017449925.1 Stomatobaculum sp. | reverse complement strand
TTGATCTTTCTGCTGGTGTCCTTCGCGTACCACTCGTTCATGATATTCAGGAACGGTGTGAACTCGTTATCCATCGGGTTATCGCTGTCAATGTTATTGTTGACCGCTATGAACCGGACGCCTTTATCGGGGAAAAGGATCTCTGTATAATAGCCGACCTGAAGGTAGTTCCTTCCGAAACGGCTCATATCCTTCACACAAATAACGGCCACATTCCCGGCCTTGACCTCTTCCAGAAGGGCAGTAAAGCCCGGCCTGTTGAAGTTGGTGCCTGAATAACCGTCATCGGTGAAGTGCCGGATATTCTTCAGGCCTTTGGACCGAGCATAGTCTTCCAGGTATTTCTTCTGGTTCAGAATGCTGTTCGACTCGCCCTGAAGCTCATCGTCACGGGAAAGACGCTCATATAGGGCTGTGATCTTTTCTCTGCCCACGGCTTACTGCCTCCTTTCTTCAGAAATGTAAAACGGCGAGAACCTTTTCAAAAGAATTGGTCTCGCTGTTAGTATAAATTCTCGCTATCTGTTTGGGTCGGTCAGAACGTAGGAACTATGAAATTGGAGCAGGTTCGGGGAAATCCAGAAGCGGGTCTTTCCGGAGCCGGATCCGCCGACGATCAGCACATTCTTATTCCGGGCGTTTGCTGGGTTCTTCGGCCGGTTTGACATCATGAGGCGCTCCGTTTTCGTAAGGATCACGTTGTTCTCGAATTTCGGGTCCATAAAGGGCTCGATGTCTTTCGGCGTCCCCCAGCGGGCGGAGCCGTACTCCACGTTGTGGCGGTAGTGTTTCGCGTTCTTCCCGCGGAGGAAGACTGCAAGGCGCAGCCCTCCTCCACAGATTATTCCCACAAAAAGGTCCAGGGGGTACAGGCTGGGGAGCGGGTTCCCGAATGCCACGGCGATCATTCCGAAGAAGGAGACCAGCCTATTCCCGAAATCGCCTCCTTCCGCCATCCGCCAGGCCTCGCCCAGGTTGGTGCAGGCGAGGCCGATGAGGATAAAGGGGAGGAGCAGGATCAGGCGCTTTTTAAGCTTCTGTCCGTTCATCGGCTCTGCTCCCTCTGTTTGTCGCGGTTGATGACTTTTCCGGGAAGTGCCATGACCAGGACCTTCAGCTTCTTAAGCTCCGCAAGCACGCTGGGGCGCTGTCCCTGCCGCATCACTTTTGCGGAATACTCGTTAAAAGCAGCATTCATCACATCCGCCTCTTTCCCCTTAAAGAACACCAGGTATTTCGGCGGGTCCACGGACCTGTCCTTCCGGATCGCGTAGTCGATGCCGTATTTACGGGCGATGCTCTCAAAGCCCTTGAGGTCTGTGCTTGAGATGTCGATGCTGTTCACGCCCTGCTTCTGCTTTAACAGGTCCTTTACACTCTGTTTTCCTTCCGGGACCGTGTTCAGCTTCCGGGTCTGCGCCTTGTCCCTATGCCGGAGATACACAAGCACCGCGGCGATCACGGTCCTGGCAGTCAGCTTCGTCGTTACGACCGCGAGGTTCACGGTCCTGTTCTCAATATCTTCCTGCATACGGTTCCTCCATTAGCTCATCTCTCTTCACCCCGCATCTTTTTCTTCGAAGCTTTACGGGGCGCACCGGCATCCTTCTCCTGTCCGGACTGCTCCCGGTCTCTTCTGTGGTCCCTTCCGCGGTCTCTTTCTGCACGTTTTTCCCTTCCCGTGACCACCGCGTCGTCCGGGACCTTCTGGATCATGACGCTCTTTCCCATCTTCAGAAAGACTTCCGGGGAGTGGAACTTCTCCTCGTAATGCTTCATCTGGTCCGGAGTGAGGGAAGAAAAGCTGTCGCCTTTGATCCCCACCACGAGGAAGGACCCGGCGACGATGTCGAATACCTTGCCGTCCTCGTCCCTCAGTGCGCGGTTCATCGGCAGACCTTCCAGCTTGCCGACATCGTTCAGTACCAGGCAGGCATTGTCCGCAAAGGGGTAAGAGGTCTCGATGAACCCGCCGACCTTTTCCTGGAGGTCCGAAAGTTCCGTGCCCATCTCGATCGCCTGGGGGAACTTTCCCGGCTCCACATAGAGGACGGAGATGGTATCTTTTTCAGTCTCTGCCGGGACATCCTCCGCGATGGTGCTGTAAAGGGCTTCCGATTCCCTTACCATCTGCCTTGCCTCGAAGGTCTCAGCCATCTCAAAGACCTTGTCCCTGCTGTCATAGTGGTAGACCCTGTCAGAAAGGCGGTCCGCCGGTTCGACTTCGGTCTTATTGATGGTCCTCACCATCTCTTCCAGGTACCTGCGGTCAAACTCCCCGTTGTCCGGTACAAAAAGGCATTCGTGGATAGACGACGGCAGGACGAAGAAATCCCCTCCCAGCTTCTCCGCGGCCTGTTCCATGAACTCCGGGCACTGTACCGCGGCAGCCCCGTGCACACTTCCCTCCACGCAGGCTACCCACAGGGGGGATTCCGGGAACTCAAAATTGCCCGGCGTCATCTCCGACATGACCTCCGCCATGTTCCGGAGGGTCGGGGGACGGTTCGCGACCTGGGAAGCGACCGCGTCCTGATGGAGCTGCTCCGGGGTGATGCCGAAGTTTTCCAGCATCTCGTTCGTCACAAGGGCGGTGGCACTGTGGTCCACGCTGTTGCTGACACTGATCCGGTAGACCACTGCGATATCCTCGATGGTCTTGTGGGGGATCTGCGAGAGCCTCTCCCGGTTCTGCTCCACGGGGATCACCTGCATCAGAAGTTTCCCCTTCACCTGGTCGTAATCCAGGAAGCGGTCGGCGTTCACCTTCGGGATGTTCCGGATCGCGCTTTCAAGGCCGGAGAGGAACTCGCTCATCACAGCAGCGAGCCGCTTCGGGTTCTCCTGCACCTGCTCGAACAGGCTGTGCAGGTTCATCGTCACGGCGGCATTGCTGTTTTCGGGCCTGACAGAGAGGCCCACGTAGGACTCTCCCTGCAGCTTTTCCACCTTCTGGGTCCTGATCTCCGCGTCAGGTACAATGGTCCGCGCCGCGTCTTTTGCAAAGTCAAGGAATTCATCATAAGTTGCCGGCATCGCCATAGTTCAGATCCTCCTTTTTCAGTCAAGGCAGAAGACAGCGGCTTCGCTGCCCCCGCGGGTTTTGATGGTCGTGGATGCGTTTTCGAAATACCGCATTGCGGCATACAGCTGCTTTGCGCCGGGACTGACGACCTCGCCGGACTCTTCATCAACACCGAAGATGACTGCCGGCTGCCGGTAATACGTCTTTCCGCCGCGCTTCAGGGGTTTCTTCTCCGGGATGGTGTAATAGAGGTCCTCAGTTCCGGGGACCGGCTTCACGCCGAAAACATTGTCCTGGCCAAAGGGGTCTTCACCCAGTTCTTCTTCCAGTTCATCCGTGGTAAGGATGCTGTTGTTCCCGCCCGGACGCGCAACCAGGAGCATGGTGCCGTACTCATCCCCGCACCGGTCATCGCCATAAGGGCAGTTGTCGCAGATATCCTCATCATCCTCTTCATCTTCATCTGTATCTTCGTCTTCGGTTTCCGTGAGTCTTGCGCGGAAGGCAGCCTTCACTGCCATTGCGGAGCTCTCCAGCAGCAGCCCGGAGAGGCGGAGAAGGATATTGGAAAGGGTCTCAGGGGAATCATCGTCCTCCTCCGTGATCTCGATCTCGATCTCCTGCACCGGGTCTGCCTGCCTTTTTTCCTTCGTGCGCTTTTCAAATGCTGCCAGGTCTGCGGTCATACGGTTCAGCTTGTTCGTGTTTTCCATTGGGTTCTTTTCTCCTTCTGTGTGGCTGATTGGTTTTGGGGTAAAAGAAAACGCCCCTGAGATTGTTCTCAAAGGCGTCGATCATTGCACATGGAAGATGCTTCCAATATGCAATATTTGCATGTTCTTTTGTTTCTCTGATGTGAAAACTCAGCGCTCCTGGCTTCGTTCACGTTTCTTTTGCCACTGCTCCAGGAGTTTGATGATGGTGTCCGACATCTGTTTCGCAGAATAGGACCTGGGGAAGTACTTCCGGAGCTGTTCGCTCTTGAAAGCGACACGCTCCAGGTCCCCCTTTTTCACTTCTCCCAGGATGTCACGCATGGATTCTTCTGTGCAGGCGCCTTCCTGGCTGAGCTTCTTCAGGCGCTGGGCCTGGGAAAGGGAAGGGGCTGCCTGGGTGTAGTCCATGGCGTCGATCAGCTGCTGCTGTTCTGTGGGCGTGAGATAGGAGAGTTCCACCGCCGGATTAAATGAGATCTTCTTCTGATCGACCATCTCGAGGAGTTCGGGAATCAGGTTGGTGAGACGGA
>JAFSYO010000066.1 GCA_017449925.1 Stomatobaculum sp. | reverse complement strand
TGTAAAGCGCGGTGGTGACGATCACGGCATAGAGGAGCACGCGGAACAACCGGCTGTGGCGGAAGCGGTACTCCGCCGCGGAGTGGGACACGCTCTCAAAGCCGATGTAGGCCCAGGGCGAGATGAAGGCGATGCGGATGACCTGCCGGATAACGTTCGTATCCGGCAGGAAGGCCGGGCTCATTGTCATCCCGGAGCTCTTATGACCTGTCATTGCAATGACAAAGCAGACCGTGATCCCTATGGTAAAGATCAGAGCCATCACTACCATTGCGCGGGCTGTCGCCTTTTTGCTCTTCATGCACAGAAGGCCGATCAGCCACATCACAGCCAGCGTCACCAGCGCCTCGCCCAGATAGACCTCATAGCCGAATATCTTATAGAGATATCCTGCTTTGAATACTCCCTGGAGGAAGTACCGCGCAAACAGAGGAATGCTCGTGGCATTGGCCCAGAAGATGGAGATGTAGATCAGGAACATGAACCACGCGATCAGGAAGGCAAAGTCATAACCAAAGACTTTCTTCACATAGTTATACAGACCGCCCACCCCCGGGTAGCGTGTCGCCAGGAACTGATAATGGCTTGATACCATCAGCATCATGGCAAAGCCGATCAGCAGACCGATGATGGATCCCAGCGGGCCTGCCTGGGACAGATAGGCACTGCTGGTGACGACAAGAGAACCCCAGCCGATAGCGGAGCCTACAGACAGTGCCCAGACCGCAAGCGGCGACAGATAGGGCTGCAATTCGGTTTTGTTATTGGTGGTAGATAATGTCTCGTTCATAAGTGTCTCTCCTCTGCACAGATAACACGTTTATACAGAATTGCGTTATACAGAATTGCCTGTGTGCTGCAGCATATCGATCAGTTGTCCTTTTTGCCCAGCACCTGCGACAAGGTCTTCAGCATCTTCCCGATATCCAGCGGCTTGGCTATATGAGCCTGCATTCCCGCTTCCTTTAGGCATTGCTCAGGAGATTGAACAGGACCCGGTTCAGATTGTTCCTGTCTCACAATACATATCGGTGATGGACCTGCGCTGTATGCACTGAAAAAACGATGTGCTTCTGTTCCATCTGATGCAGAAACATGTCATACAATTCATCGAAAACATGGCATATATCGACAGGCTCATATTCCAGTTCGATCTTCCCGCTTTCTATCCTGCTCATTTCCAGAATATCATTGATCAGTGCCAGTAATTTCTGGCTGGAAGATTCTATTTTCCCAAGATACTCTTTTGTGGTCGGCGGGATATCTTCTTTTTGTGCCAGATTTGTATACCCGATGATCGCGTTCATAGGTGTGCGGATATCATGGGACATATTGAACAGGAAGCGTGTCCGCGTCCGAATGCACTTTTTGTGTAAACATATACACCGCCGATGCCGGGATGCCGCACCATAAGATAGGAGTAATTGACCCCTATGACATACATGATCAATGCGCTGATAATCATGGCGATAGCCGTTACGACCGGTCCTGCTAAAGGCAGAAAAGATATTTTGAAAATCCGGTCTTCTGATGATCCATTTATAATCGCGCCACCTTTGCTGATTAAATAAAAAAATATCCTACGATGATGATATCATGACTCCACTGTTTTTCCATGCCCCAAATGCAAAAAAGACGCTCCCGAAGGAGCGTCTCTCCAGAAGGAGCGTCTATTTTTGTTCAGGAGCTGCTCTCCGATTCCCCGGGAGCCCGTTTTTTTCTGCGGCGCCTTCGCTTCCTGCGGGCGGGCGCCGGGGCCTGTGTCCCGTCCGGAGCAGATGCTTCTTTCCGGTTTTCAGATTCTTCTGCTTTTCCGCTTTGTTCGCTGTTCCTGCGGCCGGCTTCCTGCCGTTTTCTCTTTCCCCCGCGCGTCTGTTCCGCATACCAGGTCCGGAATTCTTCCCCGCTGATCCTGATGACTGGAGCTTCGGGAACATGTTCCACCGCGTTCAGGACCTCTTCATATGCGCGGATAAAATCCTCAATGGCTTTCTGCATCAGCAAGAGGTTTTCATTTTCGCTTCGGACATTGATGTTTTCCAGAGAGATGACCGGCGCTTTTTCCTCCGCGTGATTGACCGCGTTGCGTACATCGCCGATATGATAATAAGACTCCATCAGCCGGAGAAGCAGGTGTCTCTTGCCGCTAAGCACGGAGTAAGCCTGAACAAAGTCATCATGATCTTCGAACAGCTCCAGGACCCGAAGTACCGCATAAGCATGAGATCTCTCCCCGTTTATCGGATTGGCACCGGGAAGCGATCTCCCGTAAAACTTAATAAAGTAATGATCCGGATCCTTAAAAGTCCACCTCTGGGCCGGATGGGCTTTTTCATAACACAGTCTGAGAGACTGGAGCATATGCAGGCGTGACTCTTCGTCCCTGGCGTAATAGAGGATCCCCTTCTCAACGATCTCCAGCGGGATCTTCGACTCGATAATGGTCAGCGTCTGCTGATAGAACTTCTTCCGGTACGCCCATTTGACCAGCTCGAGCCCGCTGATTTTTTCTTCGGTGAGGAGCCTGCCGTAGTCCATCTGTATCGTGCGGGAGATGAGCCGGAATATATTCGATTCAAGCTCCGCTTTATGATCCGTGTCCGGAACTGAAAAAACCTTTTGAAGGATCCTTATCCCGTATTCGAGATTCGCCAGGTCACAAAGAGATATCCCATCGGCCACGTTCTGCATGCCATAGATCAGAAGCTCGATCCGCGGATGGTCAATGTGTCTGCTGTACCAGTAGTCCCGGATCAGGTCGACCTTTCCGTAATTAAGAAAAGAATTCATCCCGGCCACAAGAAGATTAATGTCGTAACGCTTCATCTCCTGGTCGTCAATGGGACTGGCAAACCTTGAAGGCAAGGAATAGGTGGTGATCAGCCCCCGGATGGAGATCTGACGGGTGGCATCGTTGGCGATCATCGAGAAGACCGAGATCAGCGTAAAACCGTCCGCGCTGCCGATTCCCTGCATATCCATATAAAGATGGATGTGGTCCGGATCATCAGAATATACTGCCTTGACGATCTCCAGTATATTGTCCAGAGGCAGCATTAAATTCTTTTTGCGGGCAAGCGGAACGAAACACATCTGGATCTTTTCATTATATTCCGAGACATGCATTTTATAAGCCGGATCAAGTCTGGCAAAGAGATACTGCCTCAGCCAGCGCATTTCCTCATCTGAAAAGCCGGAAAGCTGCTGCCCCATAAGCGACTGAAGTTCCGGGGTCCGGTTCAGCAGATGAAAGGCCTCTTTTTGAGTAACACGCAGGCCGGGTATCCGCTCTGCCTGCTCACATAAGCTGCGGAAGGCCTCCATGATCTCCTTCTGCCGGTCAGGCTCGATGCTTTCGAGCACATCCGCGCCCTCCACGTCTATGTCTTCCATAAACTGGGCGATCCGGTAGCGGAAAAAGCTGTATTCCGAAAGATTCTCTATACCTTCGGCGGAATAGTCCTCAAAATTGCGCAGAACCAGCGGTCGGAGCGCATCTTCAACGTTGTAGGTAGCTCCGGAACCCAGCACGATGATCTCATCAATATTCTTCTGTGAAAGAATATATTTGGTACCGGCTTCCGCAATGCTAAGACTGTTGCAGTAGCTGAGCTGACCGTGATTATCGTAGTAATAATACTGATAATCAAGACGGTCGCCCCCTGTGCTTCCAAGTGTTGTGAGCAGAACACTTTTCTCTTTCATATTCGATCCTCCCGTTGCCAGGAACCCTGCTTTGGAAAAAGGCAAACCTTTTCGAGTTGCTTCCCTGCCTGCGTTCTCTGCCGTCACGCATATCCGCAGCCGCCTTTTTCAGGGCCTTGTTTGCCGGACATATATCTTGCCCGAAATTCCATGTTGATCTCTCTCAGTTCGCGTTTACCGTCAATATAGTCCTGATACATTTCCGCCAGGCCAGCGGCACACCCATCACAGGCTCCGTCGATATTGCCCAAAGATTCGGCAACGATCTGCTCACGTTCTTCCTTTGTGGTATCTTTGATCAGGTAACTTGCCATTCCTGTTCCTCCTGTATTAAATCGAGGCCTTGGCTCCGAATCTCCAATCTTTTCTCAATAGATGGACTCAGTATAGCATAACTCTCTGCATATTTCTTCCCTGCAAAAGAAACAGACGCCCCCGAAAGAGCGTCTGTGTGATGGTTCTGTTTAAAGGCTTTCTTTAAGGATCTGAACGACTTCATCCCTGGTAAGCACCTTGTAGCCTCCCTCCAGAATGAACGTTCCGTCGGCGATGCCTTCGATCATTTCCTCTGTGCCGCCGATCTCAGAGAGCTTCGTGGCAACGCCCAGCTTCTTCATCCATGCTTCCATGGCCGCAAGGCCCTCTTTTGCCACTTCTTCGTCAGACTTGCCCTCCGGGCAGATGCCCCAGACTTCTGTCGCGAAGCGCTTAAACTTCTGAAGTCCGTAAGGCATGATGAAACGGTAGTAAGGCAGGGACACAGCGGAAAGCGTCATGCCGTGCGTCGCGTCCGTATAGGCGCCTGCGGACTGGCCCAGCATGTGCACCATCCAGTCGGTGGTCTTGCCCCTGGAGATCAGGGTGTTCAGCGCCCAGGTCGCGGTCCACATGATGTTGGAGCGCGCTTCGTAATTCTCCGGCTCTTCAATCGCGATCAGGGAACTGTGGATCAGGGACTTCATCAGGGCTTCTGAGATATAATCGCTGGTATTGTCGTCATCACCGGAGAAATACTGTTCGCAGATGTGGTTGAAGATATCGTAGATGCCGGCCACCATCTGCCGCTTCGGCAGGGAGAAGGTAAACTTCGGATTCAGGATGGAGAATTTCGGCATGACTTCGGGACCAAAGACGTGCCCGATCTTCAGATGGGTCTCATGATTGGTTATGACCGCACCGGCGTTCATCTCGGAGCCGGTGCCCGCCATGGTGAGGATGCATCCGACGGGGACGATCTCGCAGTCCGGCTCCTCGAAGCGGAGATAATACTTTTCCCAGGGATCTTCGTCACAGTTCACGGAAACGGAGACAGCCTTGGCATAGTCGCAGCAGGAGCCGCCGCCGACTGCCAGCAGAAGGTCGGTGTGATTCTCCCTGGCGATTTTCACGCCTTCGCGGAGCTTTTCTACTGTGGGATTCGGCATGACCCCGGCATCTTCTATGATATTCTTTCCATTCTCTTTGAGAATGCGGATAACATCGTCATAGATCCCGTTCTTCTTAATGGATCCGCCGCCGTAGATGATCTGTACGTTCTTCCCGTACTTCGGCAGCTCTTCGTTCAGGTATTTGAGGGAATCATCCCCGAAATAAAGCTTAGTCGCGTTGAGATAGCTGAAATTGCCTAACATGGTATGTTCCTCCTTGTATTATTTATATCCGTCAATCCAGGTCTGAAGGTCCGCCTCGGAGATGCTGCCGCTGTGACGCGCCCCTTCAAGCCAGGTGCCTGTCCCTGCGAGTGCCTCCATGTTGGGACCGCTTCTGCCGATCCCGCTGGAACCTGAGGTGCAGAATGGGATCAGGGTGATCCCTGTAAAATCATAGCTTTCCGCGAAGGTGTCCATGATGCGCGGTTCCTGGCCCCACCAGATAGGGAAGCCGATATAGATGGTCGTATACCCGGAAAGATCGATCTGATCGCTGCCGATGGCAGGCCTTGCGCTCTTGTCGTTCTGCTCCTTTGAGGTACGGCTGCTCTTATCGTTATAATTCAGGTCGTCTGAGGTATAAGGTTCGGCAGGCACGATCTCATAGATGTCCGCGTCCGTCAGCTTTGCGATCTTTTCAGCAACGCCTTTGGTCGTTCCGGTCGCCGAGAAATAGGCTACAAGCACTTCTTTATGCACCGCTGCCGGTTCCTCAGACGGCACAGCTTCCGCAGTGGTTTCCTGCGAAGCTTCCATGGTGGTTTCCTGCACGGTCTTTGTCTCCTGCGCAGCTTCTGTTTGTCTGGCTGTGTTTTCCGGGGAAGATGCAGACTGCGCGCCGCAGGCTGTCAGGATCAGGTTTAAAGCAAGCAATAAGGCCAGCGGCAGAAATATCAGCTTTTTCATAAGATATCACCTGTCACTCTTCCGTTCAGGAGCTTCCCTCCGCAGATATCAAGAGCCGGATACTGTTTCCGCAGATCTTTCACTGCTCTGTCAATGGAACTGCCGCCGGAGGTGGCGAACAGTACGATCTTCTTCCCGGTAAGATCAAAGGTCTCCAGGAAAGTGTTGATGATGGTCGGCGCCGTGTACCACCAGATCGGGAAGCCGATGTAGATCACATCGTATCCGCTGAAATCGTGTTCTGTCTCCGCCAGAGCAGGCCGGGAATTTTTGTCGCTCATCTCAACGCTGCTGCGGCTTTTCTTGTTCATCCAGTCCAGATCCGCATTTGTATACGGAATAGCAGGAGCGATCTCATAGAGATCTGCGCCGGTGACCTTTGCCAGTTCCTGTGCTTTCCTTGCTGTTACGCCGGAAGCCGAAAAATATGCTGCTAATCTGCTCATTTTACATATCTCCTTCTCTCAATGATTTGTGCTGCTTATGCCAGCAGTTTTCGTAGCCCTGTACGGGCAAACTCTCTGACAGTACTGTCTGCCGGAACGATTCCTGCCTGTTTCATGGCCTCTTCCTGCTTCGATGTATGATGCGCGTAGGGGTACAGGCCATGGAAGAACTGCAGAGATGCGAAAACGATGGCCTGTCTTGTGTTTTCATCCCATTCCGGACAGAATCTGGCAAGGATCTGTTCCATCAGTTCTACGGATCTTCCGTATGCCTTCTTGAACTCCACCAGGCGCTCCATCCGGCTGTTTTCCTCCATGTCGTAGAGGTTGACAGCCAGGAGCTTCAGCATCAGTTCCCTTTCGGCAAGCGTCCCGGCAATCTGACCCGCCAGCTGCTCCCGGGATAGTGTCTCTTTGCTGTTCAGAATACCCTCCAGTGCCTCACACCAGAGTTCATACTCCCGCTGAAAGAGTCCCAGGAAGATCTCCTCTTTTGTCTGAAAGTAGTTGTAGATCGAAGTCCTGGTAAAGCTGGTGACTTCACCGATCTCCTTCAGGGTGATCTCCTTGAAATTCATAGTTTGGTACAGCCGCTCGCAGGCGTTCATAATCTCTTCTTTTCTGGCTGCTGTCAGCTCCGCTGATCCTTTGGGCATGTTTTCACCTCCGAGGTGTTCTTGTATTCTGACACTGTGTCAGAACATTATGCACGCACTTTACCACTATTCTGACACCATGTCAATATAAAAAGGCAAAAAAATATCCTGCTCTGAAACTGAAATGGTCGTTTCAGAACAGGAACCTATCTATAAAACTCAGCAGTTCAGTCCCTTGACCATAGTCCTTCCGTTCAGGACCTCATACCCGAATTTTTCATACAGCCTGTGCGCGTCTCTTGTGATCAGGATCCCCCGGAGCCCTGCGAACTGCGGCAAGGATTCGATGTATGACACCAGCGCTGTTCCAAGGCCATTGTGCTGGTACTGCGGGTCGATGATCACGTCGCACAGATAGTAGGTCGTGGCACAGTCACTGATCACCCTGGCAAATCCGACCAGTTTCTTTTCGTCTTCATGATAAACGCCGTAACAGAAGGAATTCTGCACGGATCGTTCAATTTGTTCCTCCGGCCGTTTGTCAGCCCAGTATGTCATTTTTAAAAGACTGACTATTTCTTCGAGCTGCATATTCTCTGCACCGTCAAGGATCTTGTAGTTTATCTTCATAATTATGTCTCCTCTGTCTCAGCCAGCAGTTCCTCAAGGATCTGCGCGGCTTCGCCGACATGGCGGAGGCACGGACGCCTGGCGTAGTACTCCGGCGTGCGCGCTTCCGGGTCGTTCCCGGGAACAGTTTTCACGTTCTGCAGCAGTTCCCTGCAGATGATCGTATTGTTGATCTCTTTAAAACGGCGGGCAAATTCCTGTACAAGATGATAGTGTTCTTTCTTTGCCTCTGCGTCTTTGGGATCCGTGTAGCCGCGCATCTGTCCCAGCACCAGGAATGCGCCGGTGACTGTACCGCAGACTTCCCGCATGCGGCCCATGCCGCCGCCAAAGGGGGCAGCCAGGCGCGCCGCTTCTTCCTTGCTGATACCGGTCACATCCTCAAAGGCGCAGAACACTGCCTGTGCACAGTTATAACCTTCCAGGAACAATTCCCGCGCTCTCTCTGCGTGATCCATACTGATGTCCTCCCTGTGATCCCGAAAACGATGATTGAAAAAAGCTCCCGAAAAAACTTCGGGAGCTTTTTGTCCGCCGGTTCTTGCGATTATTTCGTTGCCTCCTGAACAGCCACAGCGACTGCCACGGTCATGCCGACCATGGGGTTGTTGCCTGCTCCGAGGAAGCCCATCATCTCGACGTGGGCCGGGACGGAGGAGGATCCTGCGAACTGTGCGTCAGAGTGCATACGGCCAAGGGTATCGGTCATGCCGTAGGAAGCAGGACCTGCCGCCATGTTGTCCGGATGAAGCGTACGGCCGGTGCCGCCGCCGGAAGCCACG
Organism: Stomatobaculum sp.; assembly: GCA_017449925.1. The sequence goes on along the minus strand of JAFSYO010000066.1, from coordinate 20,416 downwards.
GAGAAGTACTTCTTGCCGGCTTCCCAGCGCTCTTTCTTGTAAGTTCCTGCAACGGGGTGCTGGAAACGTGTCGGGTTCGTGGAGTTGCCGGTGATGGAGATGTCAGCGCCCTCATGCCACATGATGGCGACGCCTTCACGGACATCGTCCGCGCCGTAGCAGTTGACCTTCGCGCGGTCGCCGTCGGAATAAGGAGTCTTGTTGACGATCTTCAGAGCATGATCCTCTTTGACATCCGCAGACAGATAGTCGTACTGTGTCTGCACATAGGTGAATCCGTTGATGCGGCTGATGATCATCGCAGCGTCCTTCCCAAGACCGTTCAGGATGACGCGGAGGGGTTTTTTGCGGACCTTATTCGCGTTGAGCGCGATCTTGATAGCGCCTTCCGCAGCAGCGAAGGACTCGTGTCCTGCGAGGAACGCGAAGCACTCAGTCTCTTCATCGAGCAGCATCGCGCCCAGATTGCCGTGTCCGACACCGACCTGACGCTGGTCTGCGACAGAGCCGGGAATACAGAAAGCCTGAAGTGCTACGCCGATCCATCTGGCGGCTTCCGCAGCGTTCTTCGCGCCTTCCTTCATTGCGATAGCAGCGCCGAGTTCATACGCCCATCTGACGTTCTCGAAACAGATCGGCTGCGTGCTCTCAACGATACTGTATGCATCCACGCCCTTGCTGTTCGTGTAAGCTTTTACTGCCTCAAAGTTCTCGAAGCCGTATTTGTCAAGAACGGGCTGCAGCTGAGGCATACGTCCATCATAGTTTTCAAACAAAGCCATATTGCCGCACCTCCTTCTTATTCCTTGCGCGGGTCGATCCACTTGACCGCGCCGTCTTCAGCTTTAAAGCGCCCGTATGTGCCGATATTCTTTTTAAACGCCTCGTTGGCATCCATGCCGTTCTTGATGGCATCCATCATCTTGCCGAGGCTAAGGAACTGATATCCGCATACCTGATCATCTTTGTCAAGTGCCATCTTGAGAACATATCCTTCGGTCATCTCAAGATAACGGGTGCCCTTCTCCTTGGTGCCGTACATCGTACCGACCATTGATCTGAGGCCTTTTCCAAGGTCTTCCAGTCCAGCGCCGATCCGCAGGCCGTCCTCTGAAAATGCAGACTGGGAGCGGCCATATACGATCTGGAGGAACAGTTCGCGCATTGCAGTGTTGATGGCGTCGCATACCAGGTCGGTATTCAGCGCTTCCAGAATGGTCTTGCCCGGAAGGATCTCACTTGCCATCGCAGCGGAATGCGTCATGCCGGTGCATCCGATGGTCTCTACCAGGGCTTCCTCGATAATGCCGTTCTTGACATTGAGGCTCAGCTTACATGTGCCCTGCTGAGGAGCGCACCAGCCAACGCCGTGCGTATAACCGGAGATGTCCTTGATCTCTTTGGCCTGAATCCATTTTCCTTCCTCAGGAATAGGAGCCGGACCATGATTCGGGCCTTTCGCGACACAAATCATGTCTTCCACTTCTTTTGTGTATTGCATATGACACTTAACCTCCTGTAATAGAATTCGGATTGCTACCCATCTTTAAATCTACCATACTACACGGTCCAAAGCAACTTTTTTGTCGATTTGGAACATATATACAATTCTTTCAGCGGGACTTTCCCGTCACTCTTCACAGTCGAAGATCGCCTTTTTCTCGATCATATCTCCGTACTTTTCCTTCCAGCAGTGGTGCGGTTCTGACGCGTCATATGCCGGCAGCGCCTCTTTATCCATGGTCACAAGGATCATCAGATCATAGCGGTTCGACCTGTCTGAACAGGAGGGCCTGACATCGATGCCGTGGATCCCGGGAATCTCCAGCGCCCTCTCAAAAATCTCTTTTACGGGCCCCGCCAGCGCTTTGACATCCGTTCCTTCCTTGAATTTCGCAATAATGTAATGTTTCATAGGTGTTTCCTCCTTCTCATCAGTCAAGACCTGCGGCCTTAGTATCTTATCACCCGGAACATTTCTTCCGTGAATTTCGCAGGCTGTTCCGCGATCAGCATGTGGGTGCAGCCTTTGAACCGGGCTGTCCGGAACCTGGTCGGGATATGTTCCCGGTACCAGATCACCAGTTCCGGCGGGAAAAGAGAGCCGGGGTCCGGATAAAAGTAAGTGAGGGGCACATGGAGGGAGCGGAACGCATCCCGGCAGTCCTGTTCCTTCATAGAGGCGGCCAGCTGCTTCAGCACTTCGCCGTCGCACTGCTTCAGAGTGCGCCTCAGGGTCCTTTCCATCAGGCGGCGGGGAAGCTTCGCCAGCAAGGGGAAGGTGGCGATGGCGAAGGTCCTGAAAACGTCGTCGAAGGGCTTTTCCTTCTCCGCTTCCGCGTCCGCCCGAGTGTATTTCCCGCGGTGCAGACCCAGGACCCATCCGTCCTCGTTGACTTCCTTCGGCGTCATGTCGACAAGCACGATCTGCTCCAGACCTTCGTCCCCGTATTTTTTGAGATATTCCATGATAACGCCCGCGCCCATGGACCAGCCGCAGAGGATGGGGTTCTCTATCCTGAGGCCCGTGAGGATCTCCCGGAGGTCGTCCGCCAGGAGTACCATGTTCACGGAGTCTCCGCCGGCGTCTTTGCTTCCGCCGTGGCCGCGGTGGTCGTAGACAATGCAGCGGACGTGTTTTGACAGCCTCCTGACGGGATCCGCATAGATGCGGTGGCTGCTGGTCCATCCGTGCAGGAAGACCACCGTCCTGTCACCGCTGCCGTGTTCCTCATAATATAGCTGCTGTCCGTCGCTCAAGGTAAAAAAACTCATTATTGTTTCTGACGCTCCTTACTGCCTTCCGATCTTCAGCTCTTTCTTGTTCCTGTACATCTCCGCGTCCGCCCGTTCAAAGACCGCCGACATGGATGTATCTTCGCCTGGAAGGAAATCCGCGATACCGCAGGCCACGACCACATCGTCCGCTTCCAGTGCCTTGATATTTCTCTCCAGGAAGCCGTTCCTCAGTTCGGCGCGGCTCTCGTAATCCAGCCCTCTGAGGATCGCCACGAACTCGTCGCCGCCGATGCGGAACACCGGGCTGTGCTTGAAGGTATTACAGATGATGGCGCAGGCGGTCTTCAGAAGCTGGTCTCCCGCATTATGGCCGAAAGTATCGTTGACCTTTTTCAGGTCGTTCACATCGCACATCGCCACCGCGAAGGGCTCCGCTTTTCCTGCGGCGATATCCCGGTCCAGGCTGGCCTTCGCGTCGTCGTAGGCGTGCTTGCTCTTCACTCCCGTCAGCGCGTCCCGGTTCACCTGCTCCTTCGCGACCCCGAGAGCGCGCTCGTATTCCTCTTCCCGTTTCATCTGGGCGTCGATGTTGCTGACGCCGATGATGATGTGGCCGTCGGAGGGATTCTCCAATCCGCTGGCCTTCAGGCTCACATAGGTGGGAACTCCGTCCAGCATCAGACGATAATTGATGGTAAAGCTCCTGTGCTGTTTCAGTTCCTCCAGCAGCGTCTCCTTCTTCAGCGCCTTCCTGAGTCGGTCCTGGTCCTCGTACCACACGACGTTGGTCAGGTTCTCCTCGCAGCGCTTAAAGAAATCGTCGCCGCCGGCTTCGATCCCCAGATCCCGGTAGTTCTTCTGGGCGCTGTACTCGATGAACCGATCGGTCTCGGTATCGACATAGTAGATGCAGAAATAGTCCGCTGCCAGCGCCCTGGTGATGCGGGAATACCGAAGTCTTCGTTCTTCGGAGCTGCCGGCGGAATTGTCCAGAAGGTTCTTCTTTACCAGCTCGTTGACATTGCTGATACCGATGATGATGTTGCCTTCGCCGGGGCTGCCGGCGGATACGATCCGCATACTGCAGTACACCGGGGTCCCTTCTTCGAGGCGCCGGTAGATCAGGGAGACATGCTCTTTCTTTTTCAGCTGCTCTGTCAGATACTCCGGCCGGAACAGCTGCTCTACGCTCTCCCGGTCTTCCTCCAGTACCTTTGTGCGGGTCCGCTCCCGTACTGTTTCGTTAAAATCCTCTCCGCTCTTCAGGATCTGAAGATCATCCTCCGGGCCTGAAGCCTCGAATTCCACATAGTGCCCGCTGTTAAGGTCCGCATAGAAAATGCGTTCATAGGAGCCGGACAGCGCATGCTGCATCATCTCGCCGGGCACAAAAACATCTTTTCCTCCCTGCTCTTTTCTGATAGAGAAGATCTCGTCCGTGAGGTCGTGGGCAGTGCCCTTCCGCTGTTCCACATAGACCTCGTACTTCTCAGGCGGTACCGGCCGGGAGAAATAATAACCCTGGACGATATCGCAGCCCATCGCTTTCAGGACGTACAGCTGCTCCTCCGTCTCCACTCCTTCCGCGATGACCGGGACCGAAAGATGATCGGCGATCTCCAGGATCACCTCCAGCATTCCCGTGTCCTTCTTTCCCTGGAAAGCGTTCCGGATGAACTGCATGTCAAGCTTCAGGGCGTCGATGGGCAGAGAGGAGATCATGTTCAGGGAAGAGTATCCCGTCCCGAAATCGTCCATCTCGATCCGGAATCCTAGCTCTCTCAGGCTGCTGACCACCGAGATCATCTGCTCCGAATCCTGGGTATAGGCGGATTCCGTGATCTCCAGCAGAAACTCCTTCGGCGTCAGAGAGTACTCCTCCATCAGCTCCAGGAAAACATTGACGAGATTCGGGTCGTACATATCCACCCTGGAGACATTGACGGAGACCGGTACGGAAAAGCCAAGCCTGTCCTTCCAGTCCCGGATCCGGGCCGCCGACTCTCTCCACACATAATTATCCAGTTCTCCAATCAGGCCGTTCTTCTCGAACAGCGGGATGAAGACGCCCGGGCTGATCATGCCCAGCGTCGGATGCTCCCAGCGTACCAGTGCCTCTGCGCTGGTCAGGACCGGGATCTCCGGCCGGATGTCGAATTTCGGCTGGTAGAAGACCTTGAACTGTTTCTGGCGTACCGCCTCATGGAATTCCTCCAGCAGCTGTTCCGAAAACATTTCCGACTCGTACAGTTCCCTGTCGTAGACCGCGAGATTACTGGCAAAGCTTCCCCGCACCGTATCCGACGCGCTCTTCGCCCTGTCAAAACGCCGCTCCATATCGATCGTTTTGTCCACGTCGGAATAGACGCCCATCCTGAGGCGCACCCGTCCGGAAATGCTCTCGTCCCGGATCATGCCGGCGGAGGCTCTCTCCAGGATCTCCCGGTAATCCTCCCGGTGGGGACTGTAGACCAGGAACGTATCCGCTTCTTTTCTGCAGACGATCCCGCCGGAACCCGAAAAGATATCCTTGAGTTTTCCGGCTACGCTCCGGAGGACTTCGTCTCCGCTGGCCCTTCCGTAGCGCTCGTTGATCATGTGAAAATGATTGATATCCAGAACGATGGCGTCCATGGACATCTCTCTGTGATGCAGATCCAACTGCTCCGCGTACCGGTAGAAAAATTCTCTGTTGTACAGACCGGTCAGGCTGTCGCGCTCTGTCGACCGGATGATGTCCCGGTCCTCGGACAGCTCGATGGTCCTCTGGATCCTGGCGAGGATCACCTCCTTCTGGGGATAGGGTTTCGGTATAAAATCCACCGCCCCCAGCTGAAGGCACTCCACCTCAAGAGCCTGGTCCGAGGTCATGACGATCACGGGAATCCGGGACAGAACGGGATCCGCCTTCATACAGCGCAGCACTTCTGTCCCGTGCATCTCCGGCATGATCAGATCGAGAAGGACCAGGGAAAGTGTCTCCCCGTGCTCCCGGATCCGGTCCATCGTTTCTCTTCCGTTTTCGGCGAACAGGACGTCATAACGGTCTTTCAGGATCTCCCCGAGGATCTCGCGGTTGATGAACTCATCGTCCGCCATCAGGATGGTCCTTTTTCTTTTATCCATATGGTTCCTCTTTTTTTGATTTATCAATATACGGCCCGGGCAGCATTACTGACGGTGCGGCAGATGCTCACACAGGAGCTTTATCAGCGCTTCCGGCTGGAAGGGCTTCGCGATGTGGGCATTCATTCCTGCTGCCAGGCAGTCCTTTACATCCTCGTCGTAGGCATTGGCGCTCATGGCGATCACCGGAATGCCGGTGTAATATTCTCCTCCCAGGGCGCGGATGGCTCTGGTGGCCTCATATCCGTTCATCACAGGCATCTGGATATCCATGAGGACCGCATCGTAGACCCCGGGCCCTGCGGCCTGGATCTTTTCGTAGCCGGCCCTGCCGTTCTCAGCCACGTCCACCTTCACGCCGTACTGTTCCAGGATGATGGCGGCGATCTCGGCGTTCACAAAGTTGTCTTCCACCAGGAGGATCCTGCGGCCGGAAAGGTCGGTCTCAATGCCCGCTTCCGCGGCGGTCTCCTTCTCTTCTTCCATGGCCTCCAGATCCAGTTCCACCGTGAACTCAGACCCTTCTCCCAGAACGCTCTTCACGGATATGGTCCCCTTCATCAGCTCCACCACTTTCGCGGTGATCGACAGTCCCAGTCCAGTGCCCTGGACGCGGTTGATGGTAGTGTTCTGTTCCCGGGTGAAGCTTTCAAAGATGTGGGGCAGATAATCCTCGCTGATGCCCATCCCCGTATCCCTCACGATAAAGCGGTACTTGTTCACTTTACCCTCTCCGGGATACTCCTCCGCGATCAGGTCCACGGTCTTTCCGGAGGGCGTGTACTTGATGGCGTTGCTGATGATATTGATCAGCACCTGCTCGATCCGCAGTTCGTCTCCCATGACCATATAATGCCGGACCGTATCGTGGCAGTAGGTGATCCTCAGGGACTTGTCCTTTGCCTGCAGCGCCGTGATGTCCTCGATCCTGCGGAAGATGGCCGCCAGATCGCAGGGGGCAGTGCTGAGCTGCATCTTCCCGCTCTCAATCTTGGAAATATCCAGGATGTCGTTGATCAGGGACAGGAGGAAATGGCTGGAGGAGCCGATCTTCTCCAGTGCGTCCATAACCGCCTCCGGATCGTCCTTGCGGCTTCTCGCGATATTGGTGTAGCCCACGATGGCGTTCATCGGCGTCCGGATGTCGTGGGACATGTTGGCAAGGAAGTCGTTGCGGGCGCTGGTGCGTGCCTCCGCCATCTGCTGCTGGTACGCCTGTTCCCGCTTCATCTGGGCATCGATGTTGTTCGTTCCGATGATCAGGTGCTTCCCGTGACTGTCCTCCATGAGCGTCGCTTTCAGGCTGACGAAGACAGGATTGCCGTCGAACATCAGACGGTATTTCATCGTGAAGCTGCCGTCCCGCTCCAGGATCGACATGATCCTATCCTTTTTGAAGATGGCCATGAACCGTTCCCGGTCTCCGTCGAAGATGAGGCGGGACATGTTTTCCCGGCTGAGATTGAAGAAATCAGTGCCCTTTGTTTCGACACCCAGCTTGTCAAAATCCTCTGTCGTGCTGTACTGGAAAAAGTCGTCCGTCACCGGGTCCACCACGTAGATGCTGAAATAGTCCCCGGCCAGGGCCTGGGCCACCCGGGAGTAGGTCATGCTGGCGGAGTGCGCTTCTTCCATGGCGTGGTGCGCTTCTTCCATGGCCTCCTGGGCTTTCATCTCCTCATCGATGCTGCTGATCCCGATGACCACGTGCCTCGCTTCTTCTTCGATCATCCTGGTGATCTTCAGCAGGACATGAGTCGGCCCTTCCGGGAACAGGAAGCGGAAGGTCAGGGTAAAAATACCATGCTCATCCAGGGTCTTCAGGATGTCTTCTTTTACGAAGTTATCCAGGAAATGCCGGCGGTCGTCGGGATAGATGAATTCCTCAAAACGGGTCCTGGCAAAGGTGATGATGTCGTCCCCGGTCGCGGGAAGGCCCAGCGACCGGTATTCGGGCGAAGAACTGTATTCAATGAACCTGTTGTCTTCCACGTTCACATAGTAGATGCAGAAATAATCCGCGGCGAGCGCCTGGGCCACGCTGGACTGTGATACATTTAACACCTCGTCCTTCATGGGACTGTCCTCCAAGTTCTTTTCGTAATGATGATACTGTCGGACTTATTTCCCGGCAGACTGTTCATTTTCCCAGATCAGTTCTTCCAGTGTCTGATACAGATGGTCCGGCTCCACCGGCTTGGACAGGTGCGCGTTCATGCCTGCCTGCAGGGACCGCTGCACGTCCTCGTCGAAGGCGTTCGCCGTCATGGCGATGATGGGGATCCTCTTCGCATCCTCCCTGTCCAGCGCCCGGATCGCGGCAGCCGCCTCCAGGCCGTCCATTTCCGGCATGCGGATGTCCATGAGGATCGCGTCGTAATACCCGGGCTCGCTCTTTTCGAACATTTCCAGGACGATCCTGCCGTTCTCCGCGTGGTCGATCTCCGCCTCCTTCATCCTGATCAGTTCCTTCATGATCTCCGCGTTGATAAAGATATCCTCCGCGAGAAGGATGCGGTGCCCCTTCAGTTCCGCGCGTTTCTTTTCGCGGAACATGTGAAGGTTGTTCTTCCGGGCGACGCGCTCGAACTCATCCAGCACGTTCGACGCGAAGAGCGGCTTCGCGAGGAAGCTGTCCACGCCGATGTGCAGCGCCTCGTCCATGATATCGTCCCAGTTGTAGGAGGTCAGGATGATGACCGTTGTCTCCCTGTCGTACTTGGCGCGGATCTGCCGGGTGACCTCCAGGCCGTCCATCTCCGGCATCTTCCAGTCCAGAAGGATGAAATTGTAGGGCTGATGCTTCGTGTGGGCGATCTCCGTCAGTCTCAGGGCTTCGGCTCCGCTGAGGCAGGTGTCCGCCGTGATCCCCACTTCCTCCAGGATGATCCTGGCGTGTTCCGCGGCGATCTCCTCGTCGTCCACCACCAGCACGCGCATATCCTTCGGCTTGATGTAGCTGGGCATGGCGCCATCCTGGCTGCAGTTCTTCAGGGTGACGATGACGGTGAACGCTGATCCGACGCCCTTCTCCGATTCGACGCTGATGGTGCCGTTCATCAGCGTGACGATGTTCTTGGTGATGGCCATGCCGAGGCCGGTGCTGCCGTACTTGTTCTTCCGGCTGCTGTCTTCCTGAGTGAAGGAATCGAAGATCTTCGGGATGAATGCTTTATCCATTCCTATGCCGGTATCCCGGATCACGAACTTCATCGTCGTCTGGTCTTCAAACACCGCGGTCCTCTCCACGGAAAGGAAGACGCTGCCTGGCGGATCCGTGAACTTGATGGCGTTCGACAGGATATTGATGAGGACCTGCTTCAGCTTCATGTCGTCGCCGATATAGTAATCGCTGACGCCGCCGACCATGCTGCACTCGTATTTCAGGCCCTTTTCCTTACACTGGGCCATGACCATGGTGTTGATCTGTTCCAGCATATCCCGGAAGGAGAATTCTTCCTTCCTGAGCAGCAGGCGTCCGGACTCGATGCGGCTCATATCCAGGATGTCGTTGATGAGGCCCAGCAGATGGCGTGCGCTTTCCCCGATCTTTTCCAGATACTCGCGGGTGTCCGTGGCCAGGTCCGGTCTTCTCAGGGCAAGGCTGTCCAGGCCGATGATGGCGTTCATCGGCGTGCGGATCTCATGGCTCATGCTGGAGAGGAAGGCTGTCTTTGCCCTGTTCGCCTGCTCCGCGTTATCCAGAGCGTCAGACAGCACCTGCTGCTGCTCCATGGTCTTCCTCATTTCTTCGTCGATGTCCGAGAAGCCGAGACCGATGGCGTGGACTTTTTTGTCCTCCCGGTCCTCCAGATGACGGACACCGGCCATCCGCAGCATGGCGTAGGTCTCAGTCCCGTCACTGTTGGTCTCCAGGAAGCGGTACGCGATGACCGGCTGCTTCAGCAGTTCTTCGCGGATGTTCTCCGGCTGGATGAACTTGAAATAGCCTTCTTTAAAGCTCTCCGCCACGTGGTTATGACCGAATTCCGTGAAATCGCGGAGATAGGGGAAATGCTGTCCGAAGGACGGAGCCTCCGGGAAGCGCTGGTCGTCCAGATAGCAGACCGCATCGTCCTCGTCCAGATTTACGTAGTAGACGCTCCTGTAGTCGGAAGCGAGGGCCGTGATCATGTTGTCCCGCTCCGCTCTCTGTTTCTCCTGCTCCAGAAGCTTTTCCTGCAGGGCGAGGCGCTGTTCCAGGTCCTGCTGCCGGACGCGGTTCTCCGCTTCGGCGGTCTCCTTTTCCAGGGCCAGCTTCGCGTTCTTCCGGGTCTGGCTGAGCATGTAGGCGAAAAGCCCGGCGAGGACCAGGGCAGTCAGCAGGGAGTGAATGAGACTCCGCTGCACGATGCCCTGGGTTATGGATCCGATCCGGTCGGAAATGACTCTCTCCCGGACCAGATAGGTCAGCATCCAGTCCGTGTGCTCCACGGGCACATAGGCGAGGGTCTCCCAGATGTCGTTATAGGTGAAGGATACTTCTCCCCTGTTCCCGGAGGCAAAGTCCCCCGCCACCTTTTCAAAGCTTGCGCCGCTGTCAAAGGAAGCGTGCTGCAGGGCCTCCAGGAGATTGTCCTCCTCAGCCAGTCCTCCCAGGACCATGTCGCTCAGCGCGACGCCGTCATAGGTATAGATATTGCAGAAGGTGACGTCTTCGTTCCCCGTCTTCATGGAAACGCCCTTCAGCATCTCCGGCATGTCGATCTCCATAAAGCTCGCGACGAATTTTTCGTCCATGAAGGGGATGGAGTCCAGCGGGACCGCGATGATGACTTTTTTGTTCTTGGTGCCCAGGTTCAGGACCGAAATATCCGTCTCCGTGATGGTCTGCGGGTCGAAATCGTAATCCCCGATATTCGTCTGCACGCCGTCAGCCGTATAGATCCGGTCGTGGGTATCCACAAAGGCGAATTTTTCCACGGTGTACAGCTGCCTCATCCTTCTCTGGTAAGCCTGCAGATGTTCTGTGTCGGAAAGATCCTCCTCAGTCATCAGTCCCACTGCCACCTGGATATCCGCCATACGGCCCTCCAGGTTTCCCTGGACGACCTGGGCCCTTCTGGCTGCCAGCTCGTCCAGATACAGAAGGCTGACGGAATGCACGGCTTCATCCGTGGCGTTCGTCGCGCTCCGCCCCACCCAGAGGGTGCCGAAGAAAAGGATCAGTATGACCAGGATGGCGCTGATCAACGCGAAAGAGAATGTGTTGTCCCGCTTCGTGTTCATGTCTGAATTCCCCCTTTGTCCCGCGTCAGTATCTCTTTTAACGTCCGCATGATCTCTCCGATGTCATAGGGTTTGGCAAGATGCCCGTTCATACCGGCCGCCAGGGCTATCTTTCTGTCTTCTTCGAAGGCATTCGCCGTGACCGCCACGATGGGGATGCCCGCCTTCGCCGGATCCTTCATCGCGCGGATCTTTCCCGCGGCTTCGTATCCGTCCATTCTGGGCATCTGGATGTCCATGAGGATCAGGTCGTAATATCCCGCCGGCGCCTGTTCCATTTTTTCCACCGCTTCCACGCCGTCCACCGCGATCTCAATAGTGAGGCCCGCTTCCTCCAGAATGGTGGTAGCGATCATCCGGTTCATCTCATTGTCCTCCGCCAGGAGGATCCGCTTACCGCTGAAATCCGGCGCATCTATGTCTTGTACGCCGCCGCTCTCCGTTCCCGGGATGGTCCGGCTGCTGAGCCTGCAGGGAAGCACCACGACGAACTCGCTGCCCTTGCCCTCCTCGGAGTGGACGGTGATGGTGCCGCCCATCATGTCCACGATCTTCTTCGTGATGGCCATGCCGAGGCCGGTGCCCTGGATGCCGCTGACTGTGCTGGACTTTTCCCGGGAAAAAGCTTCAAAGATAGACTTCTGGACCTCCTCGCTCATGCCGATGCCGTTGTCGCTGATCCGGAATTCATACTCCGAGGTCTCCGGCGAGGATGGCCTTTCGGTCACGCTGAAGCTGATCTTCCCGCCCTCCGGCGTGAACTTGACCGCGTTGGAAAGGATGTTCAGCAGCACCTGGTTCAGGCGCAGCTTGTCCGTGACGATGTCTTCGTGCACGAGTTCCCGGGTATCGATGGTCAGCTCCTGGTCCTTGTCCTCGGCGCTGGAGCGGATGATGGTCCCAAGGTCATGGATGATATCCGGCAGGTGCACGTCCGTCATTTCGATGGTGACATTGCCGCTCTCGATGCGGCTCATGTCCAGCACATCGTTGATCAGGGAAAGGAGGTGCTGGCTGGACACGGAGATCTTTCCGAGATAATCCTGCACCTGTTCCTTGTTGTTGATGTGGGAAGACGCCAGGGCGGTAAAGCCTACGATGGCGTTCATCGGCGTGCGGATATCGTGGGACATATTGTTCAGGAAAGTCGTCTTCGCGCGGCTGGCATGCTCTGCCGCCACAAGGGCGTCGGAAAGCGCCTCTTTGCTCTCGGCCAGCTCCCTGTTCTTTTCTTCCAGTTCGATCCTGGCAGCTTCCTTGGCCGCGGCTTCCTTCTTCGTGCGCTGCAGATCGCGGCTCACAAGGAAGATGATCAGCGCTGCGATGCCCAGGATCACTGAAGCGACCAGGGCCATGTTGTCCCGAAGCAGATCCCGGACACCGTAGGAGTACAGGCCGCCGGTGTACCGGTAGGAAAGATTCTGGGCGTAATCGCTGCCGATCACGTTGATGCCGCGGTTCAGGAGCTTTAAAAGTCCATCGTTGCCGATCTCCACGCCGAAGCAGCGGTCATCGTCCTTGTTGGTCTGGTGCAGGGAGAGCCCCTTGTACTTGCTGTTCTTCAGAATGTCATTGGCCCGCAGGCCGTTCAGTGTGGAGCAGGTCACCTCCCCGGACAGGACCGCTTCCAGACATTTGTCGATGGAGGGATAGAACGCGATCTCCGCGTCAGGGAAGTTCGTCCGGACATAGTAGTACTGCATCCGGTTATTCTCATTGACCGCGAATTTGGAGATGGTCTCCTCGTTATAGGTGCCCTTCAGCACGATCTCCGTGGAAGCAGAGGCCACCGGATTCGACTGGTTGATGCCATTCTCCTCGGAGTAATACAGCCCGCCGCCCACCGGGAACGCCACGTCGATGGCGCCTGTGTTCAGATCTTCGAGCATGCTGTCATAGCTCTTGTACCCGGTGTAGATGACGGAGAGTTCCGGTATCCCCAGACCCTTTAAGATTTCCGGGATGATGTCCTTTACCATACCCGTGGCCTGCCCCTGGTCGTCCGTGTCGCTGTAGGGGAGGTAGTTCTGCAGGTATCCGACGCGGAGCGTGTCGTGGCTCTCCATCCACTCCCGCTCAGCCGCCGAGAAGGCGCGGGCCGTGACACTGACGGAATAATACTTAGCGCTGAGGGAATTCAGAAAGTTCGGTTCCTCCGCCTGCAGAAGCGTCTGCGCTGTATTCAGTTCCTCCAGCAGGTCCGGCCGGTCCTTCGCGACGCAGAGATAATAATCGGAGGATCCAAAGGCACACAGCACCTCGGCGTGTTCCCTGCCGTAGGCTCCGTTACTCTCGGCAACGTAAACATCCAGCTCTCCGGAATCGAAGGCTTTGAACATATCTTCGTGGTCCGGATAGGGGATGACCTCTGCTTTTGTGCCATGGGCCTCCAGGTAATTCTCCAGGACGCCGACCATGACGCTGTCCAGCACGCCGATCCTCTTCCCGTTCAGGGTGGAGGGCTCCGGTGTAATATCTGTTTTCGTGTCGTGCTTTACCAGATAGTAGGACTCGCTGCCCATAATAGCTTCCGGATAGCCGATCAGCTCCGCGCGCTCTTCCCGGTAGGCAAGACCCGCCAGCAGATCGACGTCCCCGTCCAGGAACATCTGGTAAAGGTCTCCGAAACTGCCGTACACATACTCATATTTCCAGCCGGTGTACTCGGAAAGCTTCCGGTAATACTCATAGGCATAGCCCGACTTTACCGCACCTTCCTCTGCCCCTTCCTGAAAGACCTCGTTCTCGTAATAACCCACCCGGACCCGGTCCTCGCCGTTCTCCGCGGCAAGGGCACAGGCAGGGAAGAGAACTGCCGTCAGAAGGAACAGGCAAAGAAATACCGTCATTCTCCCGGTAAATAATGATATTTTACCAGCCGTGCTTTTGCTGTTGTAAGTCATTGTTAAAACCTCCAAATCCCATGAGACCCGGGTTCTATTTTCCCGCCGGCGTTTTACTTTGTCAGCGCATTCGATATAGTCTGGATCATCGTCTGGATATCGATCGGTTTCGCGATGTGTCCGTTCATGCCGGCCTCTTCCGCCGCGCGGACATCCTCCGCGAAGGCGTTCGCCGTCATGGCGACGACAGGTATAGCGGCTTTTTCAGGGTCATCCAGCGCCCGGATGGCTTTGGTGGCGGTGTAGCCGTCCATGACCGGCATCTGGATATCCATGAGGACCAGGTCGTAGTGACCGGGTTCGGCGGCAGACATCATATCCACCGCAATCTGGCCGTTCTCCGCTGTCTCAACGGCAAATCCCAGCTGGGAAAGGATCATGCTGGCGATCTCCATGTTGATCAGGTTGTCCTCCACCAGCAGGAGACACTTGCCGGTAAAATCGACGGTCTCCTCCTGACTCTCCGGCTGCGGGCCATCTTTGAGGTCCCCGGCCTCCGCCAGCCTGAATTTGACCCGGATGATCATCTCCGTTCCGCTTCCGGGGGCGGTCAGGACCTCGATGGTGCCGCCCATCAGATCCACGATGCTCTTCGTGATGGAAAGCCCAAGTCCGGTCCCTTCGACTCCGCTGTCCGTGGATGTGCGTTCCCGTTCAAAGGCCCCCCACATCTTTTCCACAAATTTCTGCGACATGCCTATGCCGTTGTCCTGGATCCGTATTTCGTAAGAACCGTACCCGTCCTCTCCGTCCCCGTTCTCCCACAGCGTCGCGGAGATGGTCCCGCCGGAAGCTGTGAATTTGTACGCGTTGCTTAAAATGTTGAGGAGCACCCGGTTCAGGTTCTTCCTGTCGCACCAGACATAGCGGTTCTTTATCTGGGAGGTGTGGATGGAGAAATCCATCTCCTTCTGCTTCATCTGATCCGAGAACAGATCCCGGATCCCCTCAAAAACAGCCACCAGATCCGTGGGCACATATTCCAGTTCGATCTTCCCGCTCTCGATGCGGCTCATTTCCAGAATGTCGTTGATCAGCTCCAGAAGATGCCGGCTGGAAAGTTCGATCTTTTCCAGGTAATTATGCATCTCCGGCGTGGAGGGCTCTTTCATGGCCAGGTTCGTGTAGCCGATGATGGCGTTCATCGGTGTGCGGATGTCGTGGGACATGTTGAACAGGAACTGGCTCTTCGCCAGGCTTCCCTCCACCGCGCGGATCTTTTCCCGCTCCGCTTCCTCATGCTTGATGCGCACGAAGTCCTGCACGTAAAGCATGACGGCCAGGCCCGTAAAGATGATGATCATCTGCACAGCGACACCCTGGACCACGGCGGACTTCATTTCTTCCGCGTTCTTCAGGGAGACCAGCCGTTTTGCCAGCCACATGATCGCCGCATAGATCAGCAGCGCGAACAGCACGATGCCTGCGGTTGACATGCCGCTGTATTCCGTCAGAGATCCGTACCGCGCAGTACGCAGGTAGAAAACGAAGCCCACCAGGCACCACAGGGAAAGCATGAGAAAGGCTTCGCTTCCCATGGCCTCCATCGCCGTCAGCCTGGGGACCAGCTGCACAACAGCAAACGACACAGAGATCAGCGTGCCGAGGATGCCCATGGCGACTCTCCACTGATTCCCCTCTGTCTTTGCGATCTTCCAGGCGGCTGCGGAGGAATAGCCAAAGCCGATGATGGCCCCAAAGGCAGTCAGGTCCACGAACCAGATCAGCGTGTTCCGGCCCAGAAAGGAGAGCACGATGGAGATCACCATGATAAAGAAAATGCTGTAGGAGGTCCTGGAAAATCTTTCGGAAAGGATCTTGTCCTCTGCCATGGTGGAGAAGATCCTGGTCGTGGTGCGGTAGCCCCCGATGATGCCGGTCAGGATAGCGGCGACCGCAGTGACCGTCATAAGCGTGACACCCGCAGAGCCCAGGAAGTGCTCCGCGGCATAAAACGTCGGCACTGAGGCGACTCCGCTCAGCCCGTCCAGCGAGGAGATATACTCCTGCCACGTAGAAAAGCCGTCCGGAACGGCAGCCACGCTGACCAGAACCATTGCGATGTAAGAAAATGCCGCCGCTATGATCGAGGTAATGATCAGGGCCCGGGATTTTTTGATCGGGAACTTAAAGTGCGCCGTATCAAAGCACGCGGCCTCAAATCCCACATAGGCCCAGGGGGCCAGGATCACAAGGCTGAAGACCGCATATCCCTTTCCGAATCCGCCAGTGCCGAACTCTGTCAGCGCCCCGTTCCGAAGGGCATGGGGAAGACACACCGCCGCCATCACAGCGGTGCCCGCAAAAAGGATAAGGGCAAGGACCGTGTGAAGGCGCTGAAGAAAAGGTTTGGCGAAAATAAAGAGAATGCCGACGCCCCCCAGCACCAGGGCAGACGCCAGGACCTCCGAGGGGTAGATCACATTGCCCGCGATGGTGTAATAGAATCCTGTGTGCAGGACGCTGCCCATCAGCATCCGGAGAATATAGAAAAGAGCTGTTCCGTTCAGGAAGACCACTGTCAGGTAGGACAGGCAGAGGAACCAGGAGCTCAGAAAAGCGTGATCCCGTCCGAAGGCCTGCTTGGAATAAGAGTACAGCCCGCCTATCATCGCTGTGCGCCCCATCAGATAAGAGATATTGCCGCCGATGACCAGCATGATGACCATGCCGACCACCATGGCAATAATCGTCCCTGCAGGCCCCGCCACAGGCAGGAAGGTATTTCCGGGCATAGCAAACACGCCCCATCCTACCATAATACCGAAGGCCATTCCCCACACATCGACCGGATAAAGATACCGGTCCAATGCCTTTGTTGTTTCCAGTTCCTTATTCATTAAAAGCCCCCTGATTTCTGTCCGACGCTTCAGTCAAGTCTCTGATTTCCTATACTTATAAAGATACCCGTAAAGCCTTACTGTTACAAGGCTTTACGGGTATCTTTCCCATTCTTTGCTCTGATTTTGTATTCTTTTCGCTCAGTGAAGCCAGCTTCCGGCTCAGTGTACCCAGGCGCCGTTCCCGTCAACATAGTAACCGTCCGGCGTGTAGCAGTTCGTGAACATCGCGCCGTCGGGACCGCAGTAGTAGTAAACGCCGTTCCAGAGAATCCAGCCGGTCTGCATATAACCGTCTGCGCCGAAGAAATACCACTTGCCATCGAACATCTGCCAGCTGTTCCTCGGATAACTTCCGTCCGGCCAGCGATACCACCAGCCCCTGTTGTCCCGGTTCCAGCCCGCGTTGTAACCCGGTCCGCCGGAAGAGGATGAAGACGAGGAAGATGAAGAAGAACGCGACGAAGAGTTGGAGGATTTACCTTCAAAATACTTGCTGTCCGACAGTTCGCCCCAGCCGCCGTGCTTGCTGTCTTTTACCAGGCGCACGCGGAAAGTGTAATTGCCCGACGACTTGATGTAGCTGCTGAAATCATAGGACGTGCTCGTGGTCTTGACCATGGTGACCTCCGAGCCGCCGCGCCTCAGCTGGACCTGGTACTTCTCTCCGCTGGCCCTCTGCTTGTCCCAGCGGGCGGTTTTTCCGCTCCACCAGACTTCGCCGTCGTAATCGTCCGGCGTATAAGAACTGGAGCTCTTCTTGCTTGAGGATTTTGTGCTGGAGGCTTTCGTGCTGTTATAAGCGGCCTCGTTCTCGTAATAATTGCTGCCGGCCCAGCCGCCCTGGTCTTCCTGTCCCTCCAGCGCCCATCCGCTGGCTCTTGCGATATAAGCGATATCGCCGTACTGGTCGTCATAGGCGTCCGCCAGCGCGGAGTTGGCGAACACACCGCAGGTGATCAAAGCTGTAGTCATCCCGAGCACGCCGATGTACTTCAATAAACTTTTCTTCATAGCCGTCTCCTCCCTGAATCTATCATCTTCGTTTTCGTGAAATCCGGCTGTCTGCTTTACAAGCATACCACATTTCAGCTTGTCGCACCCGGGATTTTTTCGTAATATACGAAGTCCTCTGTCCCCGTGCTTTCGACGTACAGCCTCTGCTCTCCCCTGCAGGAAAAGCCGGCTCTTTCATACATCTTCTGCGCAGGGAGATTGGTTTTCAGCGTATCAAGTCTCAAGGCCTTCTTTCCGTTCTTCACAGTGATCTCCATTGCTTCCTCCAGGATCCGGAACCCCAGGTTCCTCCCGCTGTACGCAGGGCAGACCGCCAGCAGATGCAGCGTCGCCACCTGGTCGTTTTCAAGGTCCTCCATCCAGGTTACGGTCTCATAATCCTCTCCCTGGCACATGGAGATCACGACCACCCCGGCGGCCTCTTCACCATCCATCAGAAAATACATTTCCCCGCGGTCAATATATTCCTGAATCGATTCATCGGACGGGTGCTTCCCGTAGACCCAGCGCGCATGCTTCCAGATCTGAGGTGTGTTGTCGATTATATCGATATACACGTTTTTAACTCTTTCAAAATCCTTTGTCAGAATCAGTTTCATTTTTCATCCTTTTCGAGATTTTTTCTTTGGCGCCGGAAGTTCATCGTACATCGACTCCAGAAGTTCCCGAAGGAAATCCCTGTTCTCGACGTCGTCCACCATCAGCATTTCCTTCGCGCCGTCATAGGGCACTTCCAGCACCGCCTCAGGCATTTTATCAGCAGCCGCCTTGATGTTCTTCACCAGGAAGCGGTTATCGTAGATCCCTCCGACGATCTTGCCCCGGTAATAAATGATGTACTCTCCCATCATCGCCTTGTAAGTGATATCGTCCAGCCCGGAAAGCTGCTCCAGTACGAATTCCAGGTATTCTTTACTTGATGCCATGATGATCATCCTCCAAGTCATTCCAACGCAGTATCTCGATGAATCCAGTTTCTATTTTACGCTTATTATCGCTGGAAACCAATAACAACCGTGATATGATGATAAAGGTAATGCTGGCCGGCGCAGCGGCGATTCAGCCGTTGCCATACTAACAGCTAAGAAGGGAAACAATGCAAATGTGTTTACGAACGGTTTTGGCAAAAACGGGATTTTTATTTGTAATTCTTTTTGTCTGCTTAATTGCCGGATGCTCCAAAAAAGACAGTTCAGACACTGGCAGCGCCAAATCAAAAACCGGCGCAGCGTCTGAAACAGAAGTATTGTTTAAGGGTAAGCGAAAGCTTTTGCCGGACGAATACGCCATTGACGCAGCGGGCGGATATATCTATGTCCAGACTGACTCCTATCGTGGAAAAGGAATAGTCTTTGGCTGCGATGATGCAGTGACAGAAGCGGTTATTCCGAAAGAAGTCAACGGAATCACCATTACTGAAATCGACAGTAATGTGTTTAAGAACTGTAAAGGTCTGAAGAGTGTCGAAATCCCGGATGGCATGACGACTATCGGTGATAAGGCGTTTATTTCCTGCAGCAGTCTGGAAAGTATTGTCATTCCGGACAGTGTAACAGATATCGGGTCCGATGCATTTGCAAACTGCAGCGGTCTTTTGAGTGCATCCCTGTCAAAGAATCTGGAAAGCATTGCAAGCTACTCATTCCAGAACTGCACCAGCTTAAGGAGCATTGAGATCCCGGAAGGTGTAACAACTATCGGTATCGCGGCGTTTGATAAGTGCACCAGCCTGGAAAAAGTTGTCGTTCCGGACAGTGTGACAAAGATATGGTACAGCGCTTTTCGTGACTGCAGCAGCCTTTCAGATGTAACTCTGTCAGAAAACCTGCAAAATATAGATGCCAATCTGTTTGCATCATGCAGCAGCTTAAAAAGCGTTGAGATTCCGGAAAGCGTAACGATTATCAGTGAACATGCATTTGAAGGCTGCAGCAGTCTGGAAAGTGTTGTCATTCCGGACAGTGTGACGGAAATAAGCCGCGAGGCGTTCAGCAACTGCACTTCACTGAAAAGTGTAAAGATACCTGGAAGTGTGCTCAATGTAGAGGATTTTGCATTCGAGGAATGTTCCGCTTTGGAAAAGCTTACACTGGAAAACGGAGTAGAGAGCATTCATGATCTGGCTTTTCAAAACTGTTCGAGCCTGACGGAAGTGATGCTTCCAGCCACTCTGCAATTCCTTGGGCTCTCCGGCAACGCTTTTTCCGGCTGTACGGCATTAAAAGCGTTTACAGTTGATCCGGAAAACGCGGTCTTTACTTCAGTGGATGGTGTTCTGTTTGAAAAGGAAGGCATGACACTGGCTGCCTATCCTGGCGAAATGGAGAAAAAGAATCAGGAACTTCTTCCTCCTGCATTAAAAGAAAAAACAATCACTTTAGAAAATGCAGGCCAGAAGCCGGATCTTAATGTACTGAGAGCGAAATAGCGATAGGTAAGCCTTTGAGGTGATCTCCGGCTTTTCCCCCGCTTCACACCGGACATGCGACTTTCACCGCATCCGGCGTTCCATCAATTGGTCATTGTTTTAGTCTTCTTAGCCATGCCGTTTGTAATGATTAC
>JAFSYO010000065.1 GCA_017449925.1 Stomatobaculum sp. | reverse complement strand
TTGAGGAGCTTCTCGATCACGCTGGAAGCATATCTGGGATTGTATGCCACGATGCCGAGAGCGGTCTGAAGATCTTTTCCTCTGATCGCATCAAGAACGAAGCATGCTTTCTGTACCGGAACTCTTGCATAAGAAAGCTTTGCAGACGGTCTCTTGTCTTTCTGTTCGTTTCTTTCTCTTTTAATCTGGGCTCTATGTCCTTTAGCCATTTCTGAAACCCTCCTTTCAAACCTTTCTTATAA
This sequence comes from Stomatobaculum sp., assembly GCA_017449925.1. The sequence continues at coordinate 62,573 of JAFSYO010000065.1, read as the reverse complement.
TCAGGGACGACCGACCTTTTTCTCGTCGGCGCCGTGACCGCGGTAAGTACGGGTCGCGACGAACTCGCCCAGTTTGTGTCCGACCATGTCCTCGGTGACATAGACCGGAACGTGCTTTCTGCCGTCATGTACCGCGATCGTAAGGCCAACCATGGCCGGGAAGATCGTGGAGCGGCGGGACCAGGTCTTGATAACGCTCTTCTGGCCCGACTTGTTCATTTCTTCGACCTTCTTAAGCAGGCTCGCGTCTGCGAAGGGTCCTTTTTTCAGTGAACGTGCCATCTGTATTCTCCCCCTTTATCAGTTGCCTGCGCCAGCGGCTTTGCCGTTTCTTCTTCTGACGATCAGCTTGTTGGACTGCTTGTTCTTCTTTCTGGTCTTCAGGCCGAGTGCCGGCTTGCCCCACGGAGTGCTGGGACCCGGACGGCCGATCGGGGAACGGCCTTCGCCGCCGCCGTGCGGATGGTCATTCGGGTTCATGACAGAACCTCTGACGTGCGGGCGGATACCCATGTGGCGCTTTCTTCCTGCCTTACCGATGTTGATCAGGTTGTGCTCGCCGTTGCCCACAGTACCAAGGGTGGCGCGGCACATGATCGGGACCATTCTCATCTCGCCGGAGGGAAGACGCAGGGTCGCGTACTTGCCTTCCTTTGCCATGAGCTGCGCGGTGATGCCGGCTGCTCTTGCCAGCTGCGCGCCCTTGCCCGGATACAGCTCCACAGCGTGGATCTCAGCACCGACCGGGATGTTGGCCAGGGGCAGGCAGTTGCCGACCTTGGCTTCTGCATGCTCGCCGCTCATCACAGTCTCGCCGACCTTCAGGCCCTGGGGAGCCAGGATATAAGCCTTCTCGCCGTCTGCGTAGCAGATCAGGGCGATGTTGGCGGTTCTGTTCGGATCATATTCGATGGCGATGACCTTTGCCGGGATGCCATCCTTCGCATTTCTCTTGAAATCGATGATTCTCAGTTTTCTTCTGCTGCCGCCGCCTCTGTGTCTCACAGTGATCTTGCCCTGCGCATTGCGGCCTGCGTGATTCTTCTTGGAGACGACCAGAGACTTCTCCGGCGTGCTCTTCGTGATCTCTGCGAAATCAGAACCCGTCATGTGTCTTCTGGACGGGGTATACGCAGTATACTTCTTGATTCCCATAGTATTTTCTCCTTACCGGCGCTTCCTGTTCGCGCCGTTCCTAGTTATCACGGATTCTCACCGTATATGTATTACAGTCCCTGCGATGCGGACTCTTCTTTACAGACCCTGGAAGATCTCGATTTCCTTGGAGTCTTCGGTCAGCTGGACAATGGCCTTTTTCTGCTTCGCAGTCTTGCCGAAGGTCATGCCTCTGCGCTTGGTCTTGGTCGGGCAGTTCATGGTATTGACGGAAGCGACCTTTGTTCCTGCGAACATCTTCTCGACTGCCTCTTTGATCATGCTCTTGTTTGCTTCCGGATGAACAAGGAAGGTGTACTTCTTGTCGCCCATGCCGGACATGCTCTTCTCTGTTACGAGGGGCTTGAGGATCACATCATAGTACTGAATGCTTGCCATTATGCGTATACCTCCTCAATCGTGGAAACAGCAGCCTTGGAAGCGACCACGGTGCTGTACTTCAGAATGTCGTAGACGTTGATGGTCTTCGGGGAAGCCATCTTCACGCCGGCGATGTTTCTGGCGGAAAGGATCGTGTTGGTATCGTTCTCGGGAGCGACCACCAGAGCCTTGCTGACCTTCAGGTTCTTCAGGGTGGAAGCCATCTTCTTCGTCTTGACTTCGCTCATGCCGAAATCGTCGACGACCAGGAACTTGTTCTCCTGAACGCGGCTGGTCAGAGCGCTCTTCAGAGCCAGTCTCTTTTCCTTCTTGTTCAGGGTAATGGTGTAATCACGGGGAGTCGGTGCGAACACAACGCCGCCGCCCTTCCACTGCGGAGCTCTGGTCGAGCCCTGTCTTGCGTGGCCGGTGCCCTTCTGTCTCCAGGGCTTCTTGCCGCCTCCGGAAACCTCTGCGCGGGTCTTTGCTTTCTGGGTGCCCTGGCGCTTGTTCGCGAGCTGCGCGACAACTGCCATATGCACAAGATGCTCATTCACTTCAACGCCGAAAATCGCGTCGTTCAGCTCCATAGTCTCAACGACCTGTCCATCGGTGTTGTAAACAGATACGTTTGCCATCTTTAGCGTTCCTCCTTCCTCGTATTACTTGCGGGACTTCACAGTCTCTTTGAGGGTTACCAGTGCTTTTCTCGGTCCCGGGACAGCGCCCTTGACCAGAATGAGATTGTTCTCGGCATCAACGCGAACCACGGTGAGGTTCTGTGTGGTGACCTGAACATGTCCCATCTGTCCTGCCATTCCCTTGCCCTTGAAGACACGGCTCGGATCGGAAGAGGAACCATTGGATCCCTGGTGACGGTGGAACTTGGAACCGTGAGTCATCGGTCCGCGGTGCTGGCCCAGTCTCTTGATAACGCCCTGGAAGCCTTTGCCCTTGGAAACTGCGGTCGCGTCGACTCTGTCGCCCGCCGCGAAGATGTCAGCCTTGATCTCGTCCTTGACGCTGTACTCGGAAGCGTTCTCAAAACGGAACTCTCTCAGGAAACGTCCGGCCTCGTAGACCTCTCTCTTGCCTTCGCCTCTGGTAACGGTCTTCTTCTCGATTCCAGCCTTCTCAAGCTGTCCTGCGTCGGGCTTGTTCACAAGCTTCGCGCGGATCTCGCCGAAGGCGACCTGGACTGCATCGTAACCGTCGCTCTCTTTTGTCTTAACTCTGGTGACCACGCAGGGGCCCGCCTGAAGCACGGTGACCGGGACAAGCACGCCAGCGTCGTTGAAGACCTGAGTCATACCTACTTTTGTTGCAAGTATCGCTTTCTTCATGTTTTACCTCCTGTTTATCCTACAGCGGAACGCATCTCGCGTTCATACTAGAGCAGGATAATATTTTGCTGCTTACTTCGTTTTCATCTTGATGTCGATATGAACGCCGGCCGGCATTTCCAGACGGGACAGAGCGTCCACGGTCTTATCGGTCGGGGTCAGGACATCGATGAGTCTCTTGTGGGTCCGCTGCTCGAACTGCTCACGGCTGTCTTTATACTTGTGGACCGCGCGGAGGATCGTGATGATCTCCTTCTTGGTGGGCAGCGGGACCGGGCCGGAAACCTTTGCTCCGGTTCTCTTGACCGTATCGACGATCTTTGCGGCGGACTGATCAACAAGCTTGTGATCGTACGCCTTTAACGTGATTCTCATAACCTGACTTGCCATAAAAAAAGTCGCCTCCTTTTCGCACTTTTTGAAGTACGACAAGCGGTGACTGTACACAGTGCCGGGCGTATCATCACATATCCTCCTGATAATCTCCGCACGGCCGCCCCTTCCCGCTTTTGTTAACCCGCACATCCGCTGGTCCCGGATACCTGATGGATCCTGATATCCGCCGGCCCCGGATACCGGTTAACTCCGGCCCCGAAGAAGGCATTTTTAGTTGTACAGTGACTTGTCGTCAGTTTGGAAACCAGACATTCGCTCCACGGAATTCCCTGTCCTATGGCAGAACAGCAACCTCTCGCTTCACAGCTATCATGTCACAGCCTGAACAATATAGCACACCCAAAAAATAAATGCAAGCATATTTCACAAATTTTTTGTCGAAATTTCGTGAATTCTGCCCTAGGATCAGCACCCCGAAAATAAGCCCCGGTCTGTAAGGGGAGCTTGCTCACCTGCCAGACCGGGGGATTATTTTCGAGGCGGACAAGACGCGAAGCGTCTCTGTCCGTCCACAGGCGAGGGACGCTGTGCGTTCCTCGCCTGCAGGGGGGCGGGCATTTTACTGCTTCTGCATACCGCCCGCAGAATTCTTCTTTGTCTTCTTTACATTTCCGCTCGGATTCGGCTCTCCGCTGCCGTCATCATCATCCGGCGCAAGTTCGGGATCCTCGCCCTCCGGCATATCATTGAGATCCGGCATTACGGGCGTGGGTGCCTGATAACTCTGAGTCGGCTGGGGCTGACTGCTGACGCTGCTGCCGCCGTAGCCTGCCGGGGGAGTGTAGGTTCCGGGCCCGATGTAAACGCCGGTCTTTTCATCCGGAAGATCCTCGTCGGGATCGATATCGCTGTCGCTTACGGAATCCTCTTCTTCCTCTTCGTTGTCGATCTCTTCGTCGTCTTCTTCCACCGCGCCGTCGGGCAGTTCTTCTTCCGTCTCTTTCACGGTCTCGGCTTCCGTCGTCTCAGCTTCCGTCGACTCTTCCTCGTCTTCATACGCCGCGATACCGACAACGCTCACATCGATCAGCTTGCTGGAAATATAGGCTTCGTCTGATCCAAGACGGATCTTCGTCCAGCTTTCCCCGATTCCGTCCGGAACTTCCAGTTCGTATCCCTTGGGAAGGACGGTGATGATCTCTCCCTGCGCGCTCGGCTCTTTTCTGACATTGGCCGCCTCATTGGTCCGGTAGAAGGTGATCTCCCTCGGCTCCATCTCCTCGGGCGTGGTCTCGGCTGCCGTAGTGGTCTCCGCCGCCGTCGTAGTCTCCGCCGCCGTAGTGGTCTCGGCTGCCGCAGTCTCAGCCGCTGCCGCCGTAGTTTCCGCTGCAGGGGCAGCTGTTGAAGCGTTCTGGCTTGTTCCGCCGCAGCCGTTGATCATCAGCGCCGCAGCACTGACCGCTGCGATCACAAACACTCTTCCTGCTCTTTTTTTCATGTTCGGTATCTCCTCATCAAGTTTCATTCCTGTCGGGCACCGTCGGAAGAGAATATTTCTTTCCTTCGGCTGATGCGCCGTTTACTGTTCTGACCCGTCCGCCGGCATCCGTTTCATAACGCACGCCATTCTTTGAACGGACCTTTTCCTTTTTTACCACATTACCCTTGGTATCGACAAGATAGTTGACATATTTTCCCTGCTCTTTTTCCGGTACAGACACGACACGATAGCCTGTTTTCGCCGTAGCCTGCTGCAGTATTCCTTCATAATATAATTTGCTGTCATAGACACCTGTGATCCCGGAGCCGTTTTTACGGAAGTAGTAACTCGTCTGGCTGCCGTCCTTTGCCGCGAAGATCACCCGGCCCGACGCCGCGGCACCATCCTCGTCGTAATACCGCCAGTCATGCTCTTCCGCATTGCCATCCTTTGTCACAGCAATGTCGACCCATCCTGTCTGAAGGATCCCGTTCTCATCGAAGCAGTACTCCGTTTCGCCGATCTCCCGGGTCCGGTACATGTAACCGTCTCCGGCCCTGGTCTTCTTGCCGTTCGTCCCGAAGTAGTACTGATGCGTCTTGCTGTCCGGGCCCTCCAGCTCCTGCCAGCCTGTCACCAGGATGCCGTTTTCGTCAGCGAAATACACATTGTCCTTCAGCCAGCCGTACTGCATCTTTCCGTCGGCGCCAACATAGACCTGCTCCCCATCCTTCGAAATGAAGCGGTCGTCAGCCATTTTTCCTGTGTTGCCGAAATAATAATTGAAGACACCCTGATCTGCGGTTCCCTTCACCTGGTCCGGCGGATTCAGTTCCGCCCAGGTATTCGTCAGCCTGACGCCGTCATCGTCCACAAAATAGTAATTGCCATTCTGCTTCACCCAGCTGTCCGTGACCATGAAGCCGGTATCGTCCAGCCAGCGCTCCTTGCCGTCTTCCCATGTTTTCCATGTGTTCGTCGCGGCTTCACCCTTCACGTTGTACCATTTCCAGCGGGTCCCTTCTTTTGTCCATCCAGCGGCGAATACAGGAACAGAGCACAAAAGCATCATGGCCGCAGCCGCTGCCAGGCCGGTCATAACCTGTCTCCTCATATTGTCACCTCCTTCCAGTAACATGAACAGAAACATTGATAATATATTTGATTATACTTCAGCATTAAGTTTGGTTTCATTCTAACATCAATCTTGTGTTTAAACAGTGAATTCATAAAATCACAAGAAATCTTTACGAAAATGGACCGCTCTGCTACACTTGTAAGAACATTACCGGCAGGAAAAGGCAGGGCGTACAGAATGTGGATCGCAGACAGATGGAAAGATTATGAAGTACTGGACTGTTCCGGAGGGGAAAAGCTGGAACGCTGGGGCGACTGGCGGCTGATCCGCCCGGACCCCCAGGTCATCTGGAATACAGAAAAGAAGAACTCCGCCTGGAGAAGACCGGACGGACATTATCACCGCAGCAGCAAGGGCGGCGGTGAGTGGGAATTCTTCGGGCTTCCGAAGCAGTGGGAGATCTGCTACGAACTGCCGGGGGAAGTTTCGTCTTCCGGCACAGGTTCATCTGCGGGCGCTGCTGCGTCTGAGGGCGCTGCTTCGTCTGCGGGCGGGCGCAGGCTGACCTTCAGGCTGAAGCCCTTCAGCTTCAAGCACACCGGCCTCTTTCCGGAGCAGGCGGCGAACTGGGACTGGTTCTCTTCTTTGATTGCCCGGGCAGTTCAGAGCGGGCGCAGCGTGAAGGTCCTGAACCTCTTTGCCTACACCGGCGGCGCCACACTGGCGGCGGCGGCAGCCGGCGCTGCCGTGACCCACGTGGACGCCAGCAAGGGCATGGTCAGCTGGGCAAAGGAGAACGCGGCCGCCTCCGGTCTGGAAAACGCCCCGATCCGCTGGCTTGTGGATGACTGCGCAAAGTTCGTGCAGCGGGAAATGCGCCGGGGGAACCGCTACGACGCCATCATTATGGACCCGCCCTCCTACGGACGCGGGCCCAACAAGGAGATCTGGAAGATCGAGGACGCCGTCTTCCCGCTGATCAAAGACTGCGCATCGCTCCTCTCCGACCAGCCGCTCTTTTTCCTTATTAACTCCTACACCACCGGCCTGCAGGCCGGGGTGCTCACCTACATGCTGGGCAGCGCCGTGGCCCCCGGCCGCGGCGGTACGGTCCGCTCCGACGAGATCGGCCTGCCCGTTTCGGGAAGCGGCCTGGTCCTTCCCTGCGGCGCCAGCGGGCGGTGGGAAGCCGAGGTGCTGTAAGCAAACATTAACGCTGCGGCCGCAGCGATACATGCCACCCGGAAGTGACTTCAAACCGCAGCCCGCAAGCTTCCGTGTCGCAGCCGCGGCGATAACGGCTGTCCGGGAATGATTTCCGGCTGTTCAACACTATCTTCCAGTGATTAGTGGGGGTATAGAGGCTAAGTCTTCGAATGCACTCCCTTATTTCGTTACCTGACAGCTCATTTCTTGAGAGCCGTGGGGCTATAGGACCTAAGTCCTCTGGAGCACTCCATTATATCGTCATTGAACAAGGGAGTGCTTCGGAGGACTTTTGCATATAGCCCCACGCTTCTTTGAAAACAGTGCTTTTTCAAGCTTTTTGGGCGAGTTTTCATCTGTGGCGAGGGAGTGCATCCGGGTACTTGACGATATACCCCCAAACTGAAGCTCTGGACTGCTCGAAATGATCCATTTGGCTTGATAATAATTCCTGAAGAGCAATACTCTCCGGCAGGCTTAAAATGCATCATCCGGTATGGAAAGTAAGAAAAACGACAGAGAAAAAGTGCTTGCCGACATCGGGTTTCAAGCTTAGAGTATAGGCATGAAAAAGATTATTCTGCGCGGGGCGGAGATCCTTCTCGGCCTGCGCCTTTTGGAACGTATTATTTACGCGGCGGGCGGGCCGCTGAAGGTCCCCTGCGCTATTGAGAACAGAACTTACACGACCAGAGAAGAGCTGACGGCCATGGTGCTGATCTTCTGCATCCTGATCCTTCTCACGGAGATCTTCCTCGCGGTGGAATTCGCGGCATCTGTGGTGGAGGAGGAGGACCGGCGCATCAGTTTCGCGGCTACGACAGTGCTTTTGTTCCTGCTCTACGTCTACGCCTGTCTGTATGGTTATCCGCTGCTGGACAACCACTTCACCACGGCCTGGTTCATGACTGGACAGTACACGTCGCAGCTTCTCGAATCCATCCTGAACCTGATCGCCGGCATCTTCCGCATGGAATTTTCATGGAATGACACGGCGGCCTGGTACGCAGTCAGCGCCTGTCTGCTGGTCTATCCTTTTGTGCTTCTGGGAACGTTCCTGGGAGACCGGAATTTCTGGCCGGTCTTTATCGCTTCCCTGCTGCCGCCGGTCGGCTGGCTGGCCGGGCACTGGATGCTGTGGAGCGGTGTGCAGCAGATCGTTCTGGGAGCGGTGACAGCGCTGCTGTCGGCTGCATTTCTCGCTTTCTTTACGGACGAAAAGCGGCTGGGAAGAGAGAAGAAAGCCGGACGTGATCCTCTGGTGCGGATCAAAGTTGATACTAAGAAGAGGATCCTGTTAGGGGTTCTCTGCGCCGCAGCCTGGGGCATCACCATCTGGGCCGGCCGCATCCGCTCCTTCGGAGCGGTGATGCGCCTCATTTTCTCCAGCAGCGTCTATTCTTATCAGAAGAATCTGTACAGTCTGGCGGACATGCGCATCGCCCAGGCGATGCTGGTTTCCTACATTACGTCGCTGGTGGTGAAATTTGTGCTGTCCCTGGTGAAGTTCGAGGACGATTCCAGGGTCTCTAAAGTGATGACGCCGGCCTGGATGCTTCTGCTCCAGATCTGGGTACTCCCTCTCCTTTCCAACTTTATGTCCCGCGCGGCGGACAGCGCCCAGGGGACTCTTTCCGGAGAGGAGATCGGGGACGCGATCCAGGCCTATGAAGCGCCGGGACGCGCTTTCCTCGCGGCACTTTCCGAGGGACAGCCGCTGCCCTGGATCGCCGGAGGACTCCTCGTCATCCTGGCTGCATATCTCATTTTCCTGTTTACGGTAAGGCTGCCCTTTGTGAGGCTCGGAATGTGGTTCCTGGTGTGGTTCTCCGCCTGTACCTATGTATATTGCCTGGCGGGTCTGTTCTACAAGAGTTCCTTTGGGAATATAACGCTGATCCTGACCTGTTATCTGCTGAACCGGTTCCTGAACGCACTTCTCTCCGCAGGAGAAAAGCTGCGGGGCAGGATCACAGCCAAGAAGTAAGAATAACTCAGCAGGCCAGCAGGGACGGGACGAAAATATAAAAACAGCCGGCAGGGACGGAAAGCAGTCAGATGTGGGGGCAGATGATTGAAAGGTAATAACATGAATAAAGACAACAAATCACAGGACCCGCTGCAGTGGCAGTGGCTGTCCGGCAGCATCGTCCGCAAGGACCAGTGGGTCGACCTTCGGGAAAACACGTATCTGCTGCCGAACGGGAAGAAGATCACGCCGTACTACACCACCCGGAACAGGAGTTTTTCGGTCATCGTGGCGCGGGATCCTGAGGGGAGTTATATCTGCGTGCGGCAGTTCCGCCCGGGGACGGAGACAGTGACGACAGAGTTCCCGGCGGGCGGAATGGAAGACGGCGAGGATCCCATGGATGCCGCGAAGCGGGAGCTTCTGGAGGAGACGGGATACGAGGCAGAACGCTGGACCGCACTGGGGCGGATCGCGCCGAATGCTACTATCGCAAACAACTACGCCTATATTTTCCTGGCGGAGGGCTGCCGCAAGGTGTCGGTCAGGCACCTGGACGCCACCGAATGTATGGAGACGACGGTGCTTTCCGCGGAGACCGTGGATCGGATGATCGCGGAGTGCCAGGTGATCCAGGCGGTCCATGTGGCAGCCTACTACATGGCGCGGGAGAGACGTACAGAGAGTAAAAATCAGGAATGAAGCATTCCGGACCGGACCGTTCCGCCTTAACTGGGGACGGTAGTCTTAGGAAACAAGAAAGCCCGGGACGACATTGAGACCAGGGAGAAACTATCGGGGGAAAAGATGCAGGGACAGTACAAAGCACTGGCGGAACTGAAACACACTTACTTCGCCGGCAATCAGAATGAATTCCGCAGTCCGCGTATCGCCAGTTACGGCTGCGGGCTGATCGGCTTTGCGGACCTGCTCCTGTACCTGATGGAGCAGGACTGGCGGACCGGCGGCGCAGGAGGAATCGGAAAACGCGGGGGCAAGAAGTACGAGGAGTTCATCACCAGGCTGGACAGAAAACTTGCCCGGGTATACAGCCATATAGGACTGAACGGCTTTTCCATGTCCATCGCTTTCAACCGCCGGGCCAGAAAACGCGGGTGGCCTTACAGAGCCCGCTGGGCGGTGCCGAGAAGGAAACTGCCGGAAACGATCTGTGAAATGCTGGAGAACGATATCCCCGTTATCCTTTCCGTGGGCCCCGGGTTCCACGACAGGAAAGGGGAACACGGCGTGGCGCTGTACCGGAACGGGATACGCACCGAGGTCCGGGCCCGGGACCATTATGTCACGGTCATCGGATACGAGGAGGACCAGGAAAGCGGCGAGCGCTATTTTCGGATCGTCTCCTGGGGGAAGGAATACAGGATCTCAGCCTCCGAGTATCTGAACGGATCCACCGGGAGCCTTCCTCTTTTAGGAAATCTTTTCAGCAACGTCCTATATATACGGAAGATAAACTAAGTAATTTCCAACCCCCTCGTAATTTTCCTGAGATATTCCGAAGGTTCTCACATAAAGATATCTGGTTTCATAAGAAAACCGCGGACTGCCAGTCAGGCAAGTTCCGCGGTTTTTGATAAGTTGGTTCATTTCCTCTGGTGTTTCCGATTACTTCTTCAGATCCTTCAGTGCGTCTCTGATCTCGGTGAGCAGCACTTCTTCCTTGGTGGGCTCCGGCTCAGCTTCGGGCTCCGGCTCAGCCTCTTCTTCTTTCTTCTTGGTCATTTCGGCGATCTTGTTCGCGCTGCGGACGATGTTGAACAGAACGAAGGCCATGATCAGGAAGTTGATGATAGCCATCACGAAGTTTCCCCAGCCGATGGTGACCTTTCCGTCAAAGAGCACCACGGACATATCCGTAAAGTTCGCTCCGCCGAGGCATCCGAGGACGGGGCTGATGATATCCGCCACCAGGGAGTCCACGATGGCCTTGAAAGCTGCACCGATGATAACACCGACTGCCATATCAAGGACATTGCCCTTTAATGCAAACGCTTTGAATTCTTCCATAAACTTACCCATTTTTATTCCCCCTTTTTTTACAGAAGCCGGCAGAAGCCGGTTCTCCTATTTTACTGGGACCGGCGGAAGCCGGCCCTCCTTATTAGCAGGAACCGTCGAATGCCGGTCCTGAATAATTACAGACATTATAGCGGAAAGATTTTCAGATTTCTATAGTTTACAATAAATGTGGGGAAGGATTTCTGCCGTGTGAAAATATTGGAGCGAATTCTGCAGTATTATAATGAGGATGATGTTTGCAGCAGGGTGAAATCCCCGGAGAAATGCGTTAAGATTAGAGAAGCTTGAGACCACAGGAAAAGGAGAACTAAGAATGCATGCTGTAATCATGGCCGGCGGGAAGGGAACCCGCCTTGCGGAGATCACGAAGGGGGAGATACCAAAGCCCATGGCGCCGGTCCTGGGGAAGCCGCTGCTGCTCTGGCAGACGGAACGGCTGAAGGAAGCCGGCATCACCCGCGTCACCATGATCGTGGGACATCTCCGGGAGAAGATCATGGACTATTTCGGCGACGGGAGCGCCTTCGGCCTGGAGGTCGATTATATCGAGGAGGTCGAACCGCTGGGTACGGCGGGCGCCTTTTATTATCTGAAGGAAAAGATGCAGGATCCGTACTTCCTGCTGCTGTTCGGAGATGTTTTCTTCGACATCGATATCGGGAGGATGGAGCGCTATTTCCTGGAGAAAAACGCAGCGGCGGTCCTTTTCGCCCATCCGAACGCGCATCCCTTCGACTCGGACCTGATCCGGGCGGACAAGGACGGGCGGGTGATCGCCTTTGATTCGAAGCACAATGTGCGGGATTACTGGTACGACAACTGCGTGAATGCCGGGATCTATCTTCTGCGGAAGGAAATCCTGGACAAGGTCCCGGCACCGGTGAAGACGGATTTCGAAAAGGAGATCCTGGCGCCCATGGCAGAGCGCGGCGAGGCGGTCTATGCCTACTGTTCCCCGGAGTATGTGAAGGACGTGGGGACTGTGGACCGCATCAGGAAGGCGGAGGCGGACCTGCAGTCCGGTTTCATCTCCCGCAGGAACCTGAAGCACCGACAGAAGGCGGTCTTCCTGGACCGGGACGGCGTGATCAATGAACTGCGCGGTTTCATCCGCCGCGAGGAAGAGTTCGAACTGCTGCCCGGTGTCACAGAGGCGCTGGGGCACATCAATTCCTCCGAATATCTCGCCATTGTGGTCACCAACCAGCCGGTGATCGCCCGGGGGGAGACGACCTTCGAAGATCTGGAGAACATCTTCAATAAAATGAAGACCCTGCTCGGAAGAGAAGGCGTCTACGTGGACGATCTGTTCTTCTGCCCGCATCATCCCGACAAAGGATTCCCGGGAGAACGGCCGGAATTCAAGATCGACTGCAGCTGCCGCAAGCCGAAGACAGGCCTTCTGGAAGCTGCCGCGGAGAAATACAACATTTCTCTGGAGGACTCCTGGATGATCGGCGACACCACCATGGACATAGAATGCGGCAGGCGCGGCGGACTTCACACCATTCTTGTGAAGACCGGCAGCGGCGGAAGCGACGGCAAGTACGACGTGACCCCCGACTATGTCTGTGAAGACCTTTCCGCCGCGGTGGATGTGATCCTGGGGGCGGGTAAATGAAACTGCGATTCTGGCCGTATAGAAATGTTACGGCAGATATCAGTTTTCTAAAAGTGTCGGATTTCAGCAGTCTCTCCGCAGCGCCAGCACCATCCTTGTGCCAGTACAGATAAGAATGGATAGCTTTCATTTCCCGCTCATTATCTCGCCGGCAGCTTCGTAAAAATGATTTTATCGCCAGTCTGCGGATCAAAGATACATCTTTGCTGTGGATGTAACGTTTTAGCTTTTTGCGGTGTTTCCGCCCCGCGGCATAGTCTTCCGGGGAGCATTCTTCAGCAGGAAAAACTTGAAAGTACTTATAATGTTTGCCGTTTTTTTCCGTCATCAGTGCACCGGGAGGGCAATTCATCAAGACCCTGTCCAGAATTTCCTGCTGTTTCTTCAGCTGCTGGTATTTTTCCTTTAAGCTTTGATAGATGCTCATTTTTCTCCTTTCCGGGGAACAACAATCCCCTCTATATATAAGGACGACAAAAATGAGAAAATACTGTCAGAAAAACAGAAAAAAAGGAAAAATAATCCTGAGGCTTTATGTAGGACTCTTCTTTCTCTAAACCCCAGTGTCCAAAGATGCGGATATGGTATGACAGATGAGCGTGGACTATAGCTGGAAGGATGGGCATAGAGTCAGCGCAAGAAAATGGAGCGTGGAGTATAGCTTGAAAGTCAAACGTGGGGGAAATAGCGGCAAGTCGTAAATGCACTCCCTCGCAACAGACGAAAACTTGCCCAAAAGGCATGAAAATGCTGCCAAAAAGCGTTGTTTTCAAAGAAGTGTGGGGCTATATGCCAAAGTTCTCCAGAGCACTCCCTCGTTCATCGACGAAATAATGGAGTGCTCTGGAGGACTTAAACTCTATAGCCCCACGGCTCTCAAGAAATGAGCTATCAGGTAACGGAAGAAGGGAGTGCATCCAAGGACTTAGCCTCCATACCCCCACCGACCGTCGTAAGAAGGTATCGGGGCATACGGCTTATTTCTTTTTACGGTTCTTCATGATCTCATCAAACTGTCTTTTTTCCGGGGAAAAGCGGGACGCGCATCCCATGCCGCATCCGCCGCAGTCACCTGTACATCTTCCGCTCTTCCGCGACCCGTGCATTAGAATATACCGGACAGCCAGTATGATCAGGACCAGGATCACGATCCCGATGATCGTAGTATAGATATTAGGACCTGCTGCTTGTGTCATATTCTTCTCCATTCCGCCGCTTCTGGATAGCGGCACTCTCTCTTCTGCCCTGTTGCGGCAGATCACTGAAAATCATTTTATCAATCAAAAAAGTCTCGGTCAATCCTGATGTCGGACTGTACCAAAGCTGACCTGAGGATCCTGCAATTAAGGTTCTGCATCAAGATAGACTTATCAGGAAAAGGAAGTAGTTAGTTTTTACTAACTTTAATTCAGTTTAACACAACCCCACCTCCCGTCAACACTTGTTTCCATTTTCCGTTTATGATAATCTATACAAAGCAACAAACAAGAAACACCGCGAAGGGGGAAGCCAATGCAGATCCATGAGTCCGCAGAGGATTATCTGGAGCAGATCTTAATGCTTCACGAGAAAAAGGGCGTTGTCCGCTCGATCGATATTGCAAATTCCATGGGCTATTCCAAGCCCAGTATCAGCATCGCCATGAAGCATCTGCGCGAAAACGGCTATGTGGTCATGAATGAGGACAATTATATTTCCCTCACGGAAAAGGGCAGCGAGATCGCCAACCGCATCTACAACCGCCACCGCACGCTGACTCAGCTTCTGATGAAGCTCGGTGTGCCGCAGGAGATCGCTGAAAAGGATGCCTGCAAGATCGAGCATGATCTAAGCCCTGAATCCTATCAGGCCCTGAAAGACCATATGGAGACCCTGGGCTGATCCGCAGACCAAACCAGATACATTTTAAAACAAACAGATCCTATTCCATACGGGTCTGTTTTTTTATAAGAAAGGACATATATTTCTATGAATACTTCACTGATCCCGCCATGGCTGTGCATACCATTTGCGGGGCTGCTCCTTTGTGTGGCGCTGCTTCCGCTGATCCGGGCGGAATGGTGGGAGCGCCACCGGATGCCTGTCGTCATTTTCTGGATCCTGGCTTTTGTGATCCCCTACGCAGCTCTTTACGGCGCGGGTGATGCAGCCGAGGTCGTACTGGAAAGTATTCTGAATGACTATCTTTCCTTTATAGTCATGCTGCTGGGACTTTTCTGCGTAGCCGGCAACATCACTTTCCGGGAGGACCTGGCGGGATCGCCGCAGGTCAATGTCCTGTTTATTGCGATCGGGACACTGCTCTCCAGCGTCATCGGTACCACAGGTTCCTCCATGCTGATGGTGCGTCCTCTGATCAAAATGAATTCCTGGCGAAGAAGAAAGAGACACATCATGATCTTTTTCATCTTCCTCGTCTCCAACATGGGAGGATGTCTGTCGCCTCTGGGCGATCCGCCGCTGCTGATGGGCTTCATGCGGGGAGTCCCCTTCCTCTGGAGCGCGCATCTTGCTCCCATCCTGCTGTTCAACATGGTGCTGATGCTCACGCTGTTCTGGCTCATTGACGAACGCCAGTACAAGAAGGACATGGCAGAAGGTCTCCGGCCGACGCTCACCACCCTGTGGACAGAGCTGCGTCTGGAAGGTGCCCACAATCTCCTGTTCCTTCTGGTGATCGTGGCCGCGGTCGTGTTGAGCGGCACCCTGCCCGGTATGCCGGCGTTCCAGAATCCGGACGGCACAGTCAAGGGGATCCGCGTGTTCGGCGAAGTGACGCTGGGGTGGCCCACAGTGATCGAGATCGTGATGATCCTCGCCGCGGCGTTCTTCTCCTTAAAGACCACTCCGGAATCCATCCGGCGCACCAACCACTTTACCTGGGGCCCCATCCAGGAAGTCGCGGAACTTTTCGTCGGCATTTTTATCACCATGCAGCCGGCCCTGATGCTCCTGAAGGAACTGGGGCCGAAGCTGGGGCTTTCCAGACCCTGGGAGATGTTCTGGGCCACGGGAATGCTGTCCAGCGTCCTGGACAACACGCCGACATACCTGGTATTCCTTACCACAGCCGGAACTCTGGGATTGACCGGCGGCGTTCTCACCACCCTGGGCGATATCCCGGTGGAGCTGCTGGAGGCGATCTCCTGCGGCGCTGTGTTCATGGGCGCCATCACTTATATCGGCAACGCGCCGAACTTCATGGTGAAGTCCATCTCCGATGAAAACGGTATCCGCATGCCGTCCTTCTTCGGATATATCCTTTGGTCCCTGGCGTGCCTGGTCCCTGTTTTCCTCATAGACACACTGGTATTCTTTCAGTAAAGGGGGTGAAGCCATATGAAGAAGCAAGATACTGAAAAAATGCAGCAGAATCTGGAAACCCCCGAGGAAAAGCAGCAGACCGCAGCCATCCCTGAAGAAAAACAGGAGACTGAGGAGGAGCATGAGGCGCTGGTGAATCGGTGCCGCGATCTGGCGACACGGATCTACAACCTGGATTCCCGCGTTTACACCCACGTCGGTTCTTCCCTCGGAAGAACGCTGATCAGCCCCAGAGAGAAATCCATTGATATTCTGACCCACGAGCTCCTGATCTCACCGAAGAATGAATTCATCCTGAAGACCATGGCGCTGATCGCCCGCATGGGCCGCACCATCAAAGACAAGCCCACTAAGGCGCGGCTGATGTCGGAGTACAACAGCATCATGAAGGAGCTGGATGCGCTGGAGCCCGCAATGGTCTCCACGGACATCGGCGACAAGGCAAGGATCTCCCTGAATCCCTTTGCCATTCCGGGACACAGGACCTTCTCCAGCGATGACCGCCTGGTCATCTGCATCGGCCGCAGTTTCGGAAGCGCCGGGACAGATATCGGCTTCCGCCTGGCGGACGAGCTGCATATCAACTATTATGACGCGACGATCTTCCAGGACGTTCTGGACAGGAAGCTGGCCGAACAGGAGGCAAATGAGCAAGGCGGCACCGTCGAATCCCACCTGGAGGACGACCAGTCCTTAAAGGGACTGAAACGCTGGGTCCGTGATTTCAACCGCTTCCACGGCCTGCCGAAACAGGACGCGCTCTTCTTCCAGCAGAGCGAATACATCGAGCATCTTGCCAAAAATGAAGATCTGGTCATCATGGGAAGATGCGCCGATGTAGTCCTCAGGAATGCAAGGATCCCCCACGTCAGTATTTACATCACCGCCCCGGAGGATATCCGCATCCGGCGCGTGAAGGAGATCCAAAAGCTCAGCTTCAAGGATGCCGCGCATATGGTAAGAGCCAACGACAAAGCTCACGAACGCTTCTACCACCGCTACACCGGCCTTCAGTGGGGCAAAGCTATCAACTACGACCTCTGCGTCAACAGCGCCAACTACGGTATCGACGAATCCGTGGAACTGATCATGCGCGTGATCAGGGCGCGTATCCGGGAGGTGCAAAGGAAGTAAATCCAGCATGCATCCGGAAAGTGCATAGAAAAAATGGTCACGGACCTTTGGGCATATCACCCTGAAGTCCGTGACCATTCTAATTTGCAGCGATTTATTTACCGCAGTTTTATTTACAGCAGGTGCGCCCGCAGTTCTTCGCCGCTCAGGGGGCTTAAGTAAGCCGGAGCGATGTCAAACACGGTAAAGCAGCCTGTCTTTCCTTCCGCCGCCATACGGCAAAGCGCTCTCGCGTAGGCGACCAGGATGCTGCCGGTGAATTCCGGGTTGGAATCCAGCTTGAGGTTGTACTCGATGATCTGCTTGTGTTCCTTGTTGAAGCCGCTCACGCCGCTGCGGATCACAAATCCGCCGTGGGGCAGCTCGGCGTGATTCTTCTTCATCTCCTCTTCCGAGATGAATTCCACGGTGGTGTTGTAATCGGAAAAGTAGTTCGGCATGTTCTTGATCTCTTCCGCGATCTTCTCCTTGTCGGCGCCTTCCTTCGCGACCACGAAAGCTTCTCTGGTGTGCATGTCGCGGGTCACAAAGACCGGGTTCTCGCCGTTCCTGACCTTCTCCACTGCCTCCGGAACCGGAACGGTGTACTGTCTGGCATCGGCCACGCCCTCTACTCTTCTGCAGGCGTCGGAATGGCCCTGGCTAACGCCGCGTCCCCAGAAAGTATAATTATTACCCTCCGGAAGGATCATGGTGGAGATCATGCGGTTCAGGGAGAACATACCCGGGTCCCAGCCGAGGGAGATGATGGACGCCTTGCCGCCTTCCTTCGCGGCGGCATCGACCGCGGCGAAATGCTCCGGGATCTTTGCGTGGGTGTCAAAGCTGTTGATGCAGTTGAACAACTTCGCATACTCCGGGGTCTGCTTCGGAAGGTCCGTGGCGCTGCCGCCGCAGAGGATCATGACATCGATCTTGTCAGTCCAGTTCTCTGCTTCGGAAATGCTGACCACAGGCACGTTCTCTGTGCGGATCTTCAGCGATGCCGGATCTCTTCTTGTAAAGACCGCCTTCAGTTCCATATCCGGATTCTGACGGATCGCGCTTTCCACGCCCCGTCCAAGATTGCCGTAACCTAAAATTCCGATTCTGATACTCATGCTGTACGTCCTTTCCCATTTCTAAGCATCGCTGCTGCCTGATCCCGCAGTTCCTGCTTATCTATTCAGTTCCTGCCCCACTATACAATATTTCCTTATAAAAATGCAATACTTATGCATAAAGTCCTGACAAATCCTGAAAATAGTTTTCGGTCAGATTACGTAAACGGTTCCGGAAAAATATATAGGAAACTGTAAGATTTCTATCACAGAATAGGTAAAAATTACGTGCTATGATATAGCTGTCTAAAAAATGACCGCCCGGCCGGCTGCTGTTTTAAGCCGGATCAGGCAGAAATACCACACAAAATTATTATAAAAAATAAAGCTATCCCAAATAGTACAGTAACTCCGTATCACAAGATTCTCCCGAAAAGAGGTACCATCATGAAGAAGAAAATGTTTAAGCTCCCCGCTGTCATTGCAGCAGCAAGCGTGTGCACGCTCCTTTTTGCCGGACATGCTTTTGCCGGCCAGTGGCACAAAGACGGTAAGGTCTGGCGCTACACAGACGACAACGGCCGCGGCGTCAATTCCGGCTGGGTGGAAGACAACGGCAACTGGTATTTTATGGAGCCGGATTCCACAGGTTCAGGCGCCATGAAGACCGGATGGCTCAAGGACAATGACACCTGGTATTACCTGACCCCCACCGGCGAACAGGCCACGGGATGGCAGTCCATCGGCGGAGCATGGTACTACTTCGATCCGGCAGAAGGCGGAGCCATGGCCTTTAACCGTGTCATCGGCGGGTATTACATCAATGCCTCCGGCATCTGGAGTGAGGATGGAAAAGGCGTGGATATCTCCGTATCCAAGTCTTCCAATAAGAACAGCTCTTCCTCCACAAAATCCAACAGGACCCGGCTTCGCCGCACCTCGGACGATGACGACGATGAGTACTATTATGATGATGACGAGGATTACGACGATGAAGATGATGAGCGTGATCCCGATCATTGGGGCACCAGCTACTCAGATGACGGTCCCGGCTTCTATATGGAAGACCTGAACGGAACCAGCAGCGGCCCTGGAATCGGCATTAAGAAATCAAGCCAGGATTATCCGGGCGCTGCTTACAAGACCACCGAGAATTCCACCGTGTACACTACCCCCGGCCAGAACTCCTACCGTGATATTGACGGAGGTTTCTTTGACGACGAAGAGGCCGGCGGCTCCAAGGAAGACTGGCTCGCCTACTCCAGCCAGCTCTACCAGAGTCAGGAAAAGGATGCCGGTGACTACTCAGGAGACTACGGTGCGAAGTACGACTACGAGACCTATACCATCGTGGACGATGACGGCAATACCCGCACCATCATCAACAAAGACCGGAACCGCGAATAACTAATTTAAATACAAAACCGGGACATTCCGTCGGATATACTGCCTCCGACAGAATGTCCCGGTATTTTTTTGATTTATAATCACATTACTCCAGCTCAGACGGATCTCCGCGGAACAGCTCGCGGAATTCCTGCTCATCAAGGATCTCGTCGAAGGCGTCCGCCACGATCTCATACTCCTCGTCGGACTCAATGTTCTTGAGGTCCGGCTGGCCGTCTTCAGTCTCGCCGTAACGGTACAGATACACTTCTCCGTCTTCGTCCTCCTCCGATTCCGGCATGACGGCGATATATTCCAGACCGTTGGTCGCTTCAAAAATCGTGAGCACCACGCACTCCAGGGTGCTTCCATCGTCCAGCGTCAGGGTGACGGTGGTATCTCCGCCTTCAAACAGGCCTTCTTTTTTGATCTCATCTCTTTCAGACATTATACTTTTCCTCCCTGTATAGATATTTCTCTCAGTTTTTCGTTTTCAATTCCCTCTTTCGTAATCAGAGATGAACTGCGATTCCTCCGCGTCCCTGCGGAAACGCTTTTTGCAGGTGCAGACGTGCAGTTCTTCCTTCGCGCGGGTCATCGC
This sequence comes from Stomatobaculum sp., assembly GCA_017449925.1. Next base: position 42,479 of record JAFSYO010000065.1, on the reverse strand, counting down.
CACATAGAACATGCGGCGTTCTTCCTCACGTTCGTCTCTGGTCCCGGCTTTCCTGTGCGGCACCACGCCTTCGTTCACGTCGATGATGAACACCACCGGGAACTCAAGTCCTTTTGAGGCGTGGAAAGTCATGAGCTGTACCTCATCCCCCGCAGGTTTTCCGGGTTTTTCCTGCTTCAGGAGTTCTTCCCGGAACTGATTCACGTTGGCGAACCACTCTTCCGGCAGGCGGAAGCCTTCCGCGGATTCCTGCACTTCGTCCAGGATCTCCATGAGCTCACTTTCCTCGATATAGTGCGCTTCTCCGTACTCCTTCAGGAAAGCGTCGTAGCCGGTCTCTGTCCGGAGATACCGGATAGCGTCAGCGACTTTCATCCGGCCCATCAGCTTCAGGTCCTGCTGCAGACCGTAGATCCGGTCCCTCATCCAGCGCTGGTCGGACCCGCTGTAATACTCCCGCAGCCCCTCCAGGCTCTCTCCTCCTCTCCGGATCGCTTCGCGGCGGATGTAGCGGTTCGGCCTGTTCATGATCCGGAAAAGGTCTCCAGGCTCCGGGATCCCCCGGGCCAGCCGGAGATATGCGGTGATGTCCTTCGCGATCCAGTGGTCCATCAGGTCAGGCAGCATCTCCCGCATACGGAAGGGGATGTTCTCTGCCATCAGCTTCGCGGTAAGGAGCCGCGGCTGCAGGCTGGTGCGGTACAGGACAGCGATGTCGCTGTACTTCAGCTTTCCGGCATGGCCCTCCGGAAGTTCCCGGACCCTCCGCCGGATCTCCCGGGCGATCCAGAGCGCCTCCTCGGAGGTATCCCGGAACACCAGCGTGTCCACCGGTTTCCCGGAAGGCTTCCGGGCCCGGATCTCCTTCCCGAAGCGCCGCCGGTTCTTCCGGATCAGCCGGCCGGCGGTCAGCACGATCTCCGGCGTGGAACGGAAATTTACGTCCAGGAGCACCCGCTTTGCGCCGGGAAAGTCTTTTTCAAAGCCCAGCATGATCTCCGGTTTCGCGCCCCGGAAGCGGTAGATGGACTGATCGTCGTCTCCCACGATAGTCAGGTTGTTCTCCGGTCCGGCGATCATCCGGATGATCTCGTACTGCAGGCGGTTGATGTCCTGGAACTCGTCTACCAGCACCCAGTGCCACCGTTTCTGCACCGCGGCCAGGATGTCCGGCCTCCCGGCCAGAAGCTCGTAGGTCATGAGAAGCATGTCCTCGTAGTCGATCTTCTTAAGCTTTCCCAGAGCTTTTTCATATTCACGGAAGATGTCCCGGAATGTATCCGCGGGGCAGCTGGCCGAATAATAATGGCTCAGCTCCGCCCTTTCTTCCTTCACCAGGGCGATCTCCGACATCAGGTTCCGCGCCAGGGAACGGATATCGTCGCTCTCCATGCGCCGTTCCTTGATCAGGCTGTACAGGATCTCCTTCCTCTCTTCTTCCCCGGCCACCTGGTCCGCGCTGTAGCCATAGGCCGTGCGGAGAATGCCGAAGAAAAAGGAGTGGAAGGTGCCGAAGGTGACACGCCCGCGCCGGCCATCGCTGCCGGAAGTCCGGTCCTCACCCACGGCTGTACCGCCGGAGTCACTCTTTTTCCTTTCCCGCAGCGCGGTATAGCGCTCTTCCATTTCCTTCGCGGCGGCTCTGGAAAAGGTGACCACCAGGATCCGCTCCGGCTGGATGCCCAGCGTCTCTGTCAGGTGCAGGACCCGGTGCGTGATCACGAAGGTCTTGCCGGAGCCGGGACCTGCAAGGACAAGAAGCGGTCCCTGTCCCCAGGTGACCGCCTCCTTCTGGGCCGGGGTAAAGAGCACTGCGCCCTGCGGCGAGGCTCCTGTCCCGGCAGTGTTTTTTTCTCTCATTCTTTCCCGGCCTGTCACGCGAGCTTCGCGATTCCTGCGCGGATGCGCTTCAGCGATTCTTCTTTCCCCAGCACTTCCAGAATGTCAGTGGCGCCGGCCGGCGTCATGGCCTTTCCGGAAAGGGCGATGCGGACTGCCCACATGACCAGGTTCACCTTGAATCCCTGCTCCGCGGCATAGGCCTTCAGGAGCTCGAACAGCGCGGCGCCGTTCCAGTCCGCGCCGACGCCTTCCAGAATCGGCAGTACATCGTTCAGGACCTTCAAAGCGCTCTCCTTCGTGGACTTCGACTTCTTGTTCACATAGAGCTCTGCGTCGTACTCCGGCAGCGCGTTGAAGAAATCTACCATTTCTTCGATATCCGGGAAGACCTCGATCCTGGTGCGGACCATCTCGGCGATCTTTTTCAGGTCCACCGGCGCGGTGACGTACTTTTTCAGGTACGGCTCCGCCAGCGTATAGAAGCGCTCCGGATCCATGGCCTTCAGGTACTCGCTGTTCATCCAGCGGAGCTTCACCATGTCGAAGACCGCCGGGGACTTGGAGATACGCTTGTAATTGAAAGCCTTCGCCAGCTCCTGCAGGGAGAATATCTCCCGCTCCTCCTCCGGCGACCAGCCGAGAAGGGCGACGAAGTTCACCACCGCTTCCGTCACGAAGCCCTGCTCGATCAAGTCCTCAAAGGAAGCGTGGCCGCTGCGCTTCGACAGCTTCTGATGCTGCTCGTTGGTGATGGTTGGGCAGTGCACGTACACCGGCACTTCCCAGCCGAAGGCCTCGTAGAGGCGGTTGTACTTCGGCGAACTGGAGAGGTACTCCTGTCCGCGCACCACGTGGGTGATATCCATCAGATGGTCGTCCACCACGTTGGCGAAATTATAGGTGGGGAAGCCGTCGGACTTGATGAGGACCATGTCGTCCAGCTCGGAGTTGTCCACGGTGATATCGCCGTAGATCTCGTCGTGGAAGGTGGTGGTGCCCTCCGTCGGGTTGTTCTGACGGATCACAAAGGGCTTCCCGGCGGCAAGATTCGCCTCGACCTCTTCTTTTGGAAGATGCAGGCAGTGCTTGTCGTAGGTCATGATCATCTCGCCGTTCACTTCTCTCTTCAGAGAATCCAGTCTCTCCTGGTCGCAGAAGCAGTAGTAGGCTTCGCCTTTCTCCACCAGCTTCTTCGCGTACTCCATGTAAATGCCGGCCTTCATGCGCTCCGACTGCACGTAAGGTCCGTATCCCTTGTCCTTGTCAGGTCCTTCATCGTGGATCAGACCCGTTTCCTCAAGGGTGCGGTAAATGATCTCTGTCGCGCCTTCCACAAAGCGGCCCTGGTCCGTATCCTCGATGCGGAGGATGTAGGTACCGTCCTCGCCCTCGTGCTTTGCAATAAGATAGGCGTAAAGAGCTGTCCTTAAATTTCCTACATGCATACGCCCGGTGGGACTGGGCGCGTATCTTGTTCTGATCTTCATATTCTTCACTCCTGCGTAAAGTCTTCTGCATTCTGATTCTATCGCGAAACCGGGACACAAACAAGCAGGAAAACCAATGTTTCACGGGTTTTCCTGCTTGTTAAGGACACATATTAACTTGTTCCGTACCCGGATCTGTTTTTAACGGTACGGATTGTGATAACTCTGCATCTTCCTTTGTTTATTGAGCAGCAGGTACGAGCCGCCCAGGAGTACCAGGATCACGCCGAGGATGCTGACAGCGCGGGTCCCCGGTCCTCCGGAATTAGGCATCGCGTAACCCAAGGAATTCATCACAATGATCTTCCATCCATTTTCCGGATGATTCGGGTCGTATTCGACAGCCACGGGGCCGCCGCTCTTGCCGTTAACACCCGCGGAGACAATTATTCCGGTATTGTCAGCCTTCACATCGATGATTATGAGTTCTTCCAGGAGGTCAAACTGCGCCGGCGCTTTTGTTTCGATCAGAGTGTAAGTGCCGATCTGCATCGCGCTTGTCTCATAAATCACGGCATCTCCGCCTACTTTCCGGATCTGGGATCTCAAATCGGTCTTCGTCCAATCACCGCCGTCGGAAAGAGTGAAGTAAGCGTCTGCCAGAGGATTACCTGCCTGATCGGTCTTGACGATCACGACCGGCACGGCCACGAGCTCGTTTGTCACAGTGATCGTGAAGATCCTGGTCCCATCCTCCGTTTCTATACAGCTCAGTTCCGTCTGCTCCAAATCGTCAAGCGTCACTTCACCCCGCTCACTGATGGAGAAGCGGAGATCTCCCTGCAGTCCCTTATATCCCAGGGGCGCTTCCTTTTCGACCAGGTAATAGGTACCTGCGCGAAGCGTCTGGTCGATCTGCGGGATGATGCCGCTGCCCTCTTCTGATATCAGATCCTCAAAGCCTTCCATTGGTTTCGGATCCTTATCCTTGTATTCGTCCACCGTCAGCTCCTTGTGAAGCGCAAAGTGTACGCCGCCAAGGGGTTTCGGCTCACTGCCTGTCTCCACGCCCTGTTTCAGGGCCTTCAGCAGGAAGGGGCGATTCTTCACAGTCAGGAAAGCCTGGCTTTTAGCAGTTGATGAGGTGATGCTCCAATAACCATTGCCGCCTTCCTTCACATGCACTGTACCATCTGCCAGCAGCTCAAATTTCAGGGGCTGTATCATCGCCTGATAACCTGCCGGAGCTTTTATTTCCGTAAGCGTATACTCGGTGCCGACGTTCAGGTAGGCGTCAGTGACCAGTCCGTCTATATCGGAAGTGTAGCTCTCTTCTCCGACCTTGTTTCCCTTCGGATCAGTCAGCACAAAGACCGCGCCCTGAAGCGGTGTATTTCCGCTCCAGTCCGTTTTCTTGATGCGGATCCCGTGCCGGGAGTTGGTGACCGTATCGGACCGGACATTCTGTGCTGCCCCGGTAATCTGGCCCTGGGTATAAGTTGCAGTGTAGACGTAATCGGCGGGTTCAGAAGCCTCCTTCGCCTTTGCCTGCACCGTCAGGGTCATCCCGTTTTCCAACGGAACGATCACGGAACCGTTCACCGTCACTTCCCGGATCACATAGTCGGAAAGCGCTGCTCCCTCCTTCAGTGCATCCCAGTACCAGGTGACGTTCTTAGCCGGATACTGCAGCGTTTTAAGGCTGTCTTCCAGATACTCCTCGCCGCCTTCCTGAAGCGGATTTTTCACGTAAACAGCGAAGTGGATGTCCCCGTGGCTTTCCATGAAGCTGGCGTCAGACCATACCTTCTCCGCGGTCATTCCGAATCCACGGCGGTTGTTCACCCTTATGGAGGGAGAATCGTTATCGCGGATTATACCGGCGTTCTCGGTGTCGCCTTCTACGATATAAGTCGCGCCGTCGCGCTCATATTCGATAAAGGTGTAGCCGACCGGAATTTCGTTTTCCCGCTCTTCCACTTTGAACCTTGTGCCCACCAGAAGATTCCGCACTTCCACCTTGTAACCGGCGGGGATCTTGTCGATCATGCCGTTCGGGGAAGACGTGAAGGTCGCAGCATCTTTTTCCTCGTCGCTGAGTTCACTGTAATTCTTCTTTTTGAGGGGACTGAACTTCTGCCCCTCGTAATCCCAGGTACAGTAGTACCCGTTCGGGTCCTTTACCAGATAGTCATGTAAATGTACCAGCTCGGGCTCCGACTGGTTTTCATTGCCGAGGTACAGCCGGAATTTGAAAAGAGTCGGATCGTCCGTGATCTCCTTCCCTTCCACATCGTACAGCTTTTTCGTGATCGACAGAGTACGGATCGCCTCCTCTCTGACATGGTTGTCAAAGACGACCCTCTTCCGATCTTCCGCGGTGGCCGGCGACGACTCATAGTCGTAGCGGCCGGAATCTTCGCTGTATTCCGTTGCTTTTCTTTCCACCTCCTCGTCATTCACCTTGACCTTATCGTAGACCTGGGAGTTCACGCCGCACTCGATGATCCTGTATTCGTAAGCCTCATCCGGCAAAGAAATTGCCGCCATCTGTCCCGGGGACAGGAAGAACACGTTATAATACTTCTCTGATCCTCCCGCGGGGGTAAATTCAGCCTTGTACTCCACCTGTGTATTGGTGTTCTGGTAGGTGACATTCTTCTCTTCTCCCGGGGCTGCGCCCAGATTCAGCCACTTATCATCATCGGGAGAGATCCGGTACTGGATCTGGTAGGCGTATTCCGCCAGCTTGTAGTCCGGTTTTTCCGTTCCGGAGATCTGCTTCTGCAGCAGCACCTGTCCCGGCTTCACCGCGGAAAGATTGAAGCGCATGTGCAGGTTGGAAGCGCCTGCGCCCCGCTCCATGTAGAACATCCGCATGGTGTGGGTGGAATAGTCCTTGAACACCATACAGGATTTGCCATTGACGGTCTTCTCCTCAAAGATCTCCGCAAGCTTCTCAGCGATCTTGTCCGGCGTCATGCCGCGGTCTTTGTAGTGTTTCTCAAAAATCTCATAGAGCGTGGCAGGCTGATGGTATACCATCACATCTCCGGTGCAGAAATTCACTGTCCCGGTAAGGGCGCTGTGGATGCCGCCGAGATCGATCACCAGCTCTCCGTCCACATAAAGCCAGAAATCGTCGTCTCCGGAGAACTCGAAGATAATATCGTGGCCCCAGGCGTCAAGTCCGTCCGGCGTCTGTACGAAGGAAGCGCTCATCTCCATGCCGAAATGATAATCCGGTTCACTGATGAGATGCAGCTGCTCATTCTTTCTCGGATCTGTATCCGGCAGGGGTTTCGCCTCCGCGGAATAGAGATTCTTTCCGTTCGTGGAAGCGAACAGGCCGGGCACCATCATATTATAGGGGAAGAACTGTCCGTGCTTCAGGGTATCCCTGCCCCCGGCGGCATCAGTAGTCCCCAGCTCTTTATAGACTTCGAAGGTACCATTGTTCAGATGGGCGTAATTCTGGGTGCTGTCGAACTCGAAATAACCCGTTCCGTTGTAAATGCTTTCGATAAAGAGATGGTTGACCGGCTGCCCGCCATGGAACATCGTTTCCAGGGATTTTTCAGTAATCGTGATATCCGGATAGCCAAGGCTGTCCGTCCCGGGAATATCTGTGGAAAGCAGCCCCTGCTTCGGCGGAGTATGTAACCCGCCGGTATTATCTCCCAGGAATTGGTACTGATAATCTCTTGACGGAAAATCCACCATCCTCATCGTGATCCCGTACTGGTTGTGATCCACGGTGGGGACCTGAGTGAAGGTATCGTCCGCAGGAACGTCCTGCATCAGTGCGAAGTAAAAGTCCTCCGCCTGGGACATGGGCGCGGAGACCACTTTCCCGTTCTCTGTACGCATACCTGCATAGGAATAGTAGGGATCATCCCAGGCAAGGATCGTCGAATAATAATCGCCGTAACGCCGTCCGTTGATATTGATGCCGATCGGACTGCCGGACAGAAGCTGTCCGTCCTTGATCTGCGGGGCGATGTACTTCTCGGAATACTGGTTGTAAAGCTCATAGTAATAATTGGGAGTTGTTGTTCCCTCGTAATAGTACTCCGTAAAGTTCCAGAGGAGATTATTCAGCTTCGACCCGATCCACTCCACGGAATCGCCGCTTTCATAGATCTGGACCAGGCTTCCGTCATTGCTGACGGCATAGAACTCGTACCTCTTTTTTGTTTCGTTCCAGACGCGGGTGTAAATAATGACTCTGGAACCGTTGGTGACCTTCCCGGTATCGGAAACACTGACCTTTGACGCGGAAAAGGTCCTGAAATACTCCTCAGTGAGTTCGGATGTCTTCACAAGGTTCAGCCAGGCGTCCTCTGATTTCAAGCCGCCGCTGACAAAACCGGTATCGATGTTTCCGCTGTAAGTGAGCGCGGACGATGCATCCGAAATGCGGATCTGTCCCGCGTGCTCAGCCGCCCCGGGCGTCACCCTGAGAAGCTGAGATTCTCCCGACAGGGAGACACCCTCCGCCGTCAGATTCAGGTACATCTCCGTTCCGTCGACGACGCACTTCACAATGTACTTATCATCCTCGGCCCACTGGAAATTCCACATGGTAATATCCCGGCCCTTCGGAACGTACAGCTTGTCAGCCTCATCGCCCTGCTTCGTCATGACGGTCATAAGCATAGCCCCGAGGGCATTTCCGCCCTGTGCCGAGGAAGTCAGGGCCCTGCCTGCAACACCGCCGCTGTAGTGCATCAGGCCATAGGGTTCCTCACTCAGGCTATAGGGGTCTTTGTTCGCGTGCTGCTGGTACTGCAGCACGATCCTCGCGTTGAGATCATCGGAAACTGCGTACGCCGCGAAGGCTTTTCCGTTGCTGCCGCCCTGCATGTTCCAGTAGTAGTTGTCCTTGCCGAGAACACTGAAAACCGAGTTCGCCGCAGTGGGGAACAGACTGACCGTAAACTCAGAGGCGTCTGCTTTCTTTGTCACAAAGGACAGAGAATTCCCGGCCTGTTTGACGTACTTTTTCCCGTCTCCGCTCTCATCCCTGCAGTATACGAAAAACTTGTTCTCCCCGCTGTTTTCGAAGTAATAGAAGGCGGCATTTTCCGCATTCTCCGGATCATTCAGGGACTTGGCGGTCTTTCTGATTCCGGTCCTGTCTTTTTTCCCGCCGACATTTGCTTCCTGAATGTCCGTAAAGTAATATCCTTCCAGATGACTGATATAGAAGGGAGTGCCATTTGCTGCAAGGGAGGTAAGTTCCTCGACGTTTTTCACTTTGTTCCAGCCGAAACCTTCTCCTCCTGCCTCCGGTCCCCGCACGATCGCGTAGGCGGAGAAACCGGTGGTGCTGAAGGAGACCGTATTTCCTTCCGTGACTGCCGCAAGCTGTTCCGGCGCCGCTTCGTCGAAGTGCACCACGGAAAAGGTATCGGGGGATTCGGCGGCGTCCAGCAGCTCCACCCTGACTTCCACCTTCTCCTTCGGCTGGTAACGGAGGGAGGGGTCCGCCTGGTCAGTTATGCTGATGTCGAACAGACGGAGATATTCCGCTTTCGTAAAGCCGAGCATGTTTCCGACTGTGCCCATGTACTCGTCAAATTCGGGATTGCTGCTTCCGGAATCTTCTTCCGGAAGGATCTCCCGGACGGCAAGCTCCGCGCCCCGGGGGATCCCGGCTGCCGGACTGCAGGTCACAGTGATCTTATAGGTGTGGCCGTCCGATGCCAGCACAGTCTTTTCGATGGTAGTGGTGACCACACCGTACACAGAAAAGCTTTCCGCGGTAAATGTCACAGCGTCCGCCTCTGCCTCGCTGACGTTTCCGCTGCTCACGGTCTCCGCCGACATCACCTCCGGCTCCTGCTCCTCCTTGAAATGCAGGACGTTCACATCGTCCTCTACATTCGGGCGGATGGACTCGTCGCAGGTTATGACGACCTTTACCGGCGCCGCCGGTTCGATCTCGTTTCCATCCGGATCGAGAATGGTAATATCAAAGAAACGTGCGAAATTTACTGCTCTTTCTTCTGTCCCGCTGTTCTCCGGGGTGATGACCGCTCCTTCCGCCTGGGCGAGATACGCGGCATATTCTTCCGAACCGTAGGGGATCTCTTCCACGGAAAGGTACGCTCCCTCCGGGAGCCTCGCGTCGCCGTCGAAGATCACCGCCACCTGGGCGCCGTCGCCGGACCAGAACATCTCCGGCGTGACGAACCTTTCGGATACCATGTCTTTCCAGGAGAACTTCAGCTGGGCGTCGCCCCTCTTGTCCGCGTTCTTCGCCGCGTCCTTCACAGCGGCGTAAAAATCTTTGCCAAAGCCGGCGGAGACTTTCAGAGAAGATACGACCTCTGTCGGTTCTCCCTCTTCCTCTTCCTGCTCCAGGTCATTAATGATATCTCCGTCCGGAAGCTGGCCAAAACCGTCATCCCAATCCTCGTCCGCCTCCGTCTGTTTCACAGTCTCCGTTTCCTTCACGGACTCTGCTTTCTTCGGTGCCTCTGTTTCCTTCGGCGCCGCTGTTTCCCTCGGTGCCTCTGTCTCTGCCGCAGTCTCCGCCGCCTTTACGGCATCAGAAACAGACGCGGTATCAGCCGCCGCTGCAGGCTGCTCTGCCGTTTCGGGCTGCACATCCGCCGCGGGCCGTTCTTCCACCACAGGCTGGTGCTCCGGTTCGGGCCGCTCCTCCGGTTCAGGCTGCTCTTCCGGTTCGGGTTTCTCTTCCGGCTCGGGCTGCGCGTCGGATGCCGTCGCGGTTTCTGCCGCTTCACCCGGTCCCACAGTTTCACCCGGTCCCATGTTTTCACCCGGTCCTTTTGTTTCACCCGGTCCTGCTGTTTCGCCCGGTCCTGCGTTTTCACCCGGTCCTTTTGTTTCGCCCGGTCCCGCCGTCCGGGCATCGGATGCCGTCGCGGTTTCTGCCGGTTCTGTCGCTGGCGTCGTTTCTGCCGCTGCCGCAGTCTCTTCCTCTTCACTGGCGCCGGCGCTCTTCATGGCTTCCACCAGTTCCGCAAAACGATCCGGATCCACGCTGTCGGAAAGCTTCAAAGTAAATTCCGCGTACTCTCCAGCTTCCAGAGAGAACCAATAATCCACGGCGCCCTTTCCGTCTTCCCGGATGGCGCGGTGCAGCTCGATCTCCCTGCCTTCATCGTCAGTAATGACGCAGACCCCCTCTTCATTGAAGACATAGGCCTCGGAAAGATCCGCATTATTACCTTCCATCGTCAGTACATAGACGTTCTTGTCTTTATTTTCCTCATCTCCGGCTTTCACTTTCATGGAAAGCTCGTCCCCGCTCCAAGCGGAAAGAACTTCCGCACTGAGAACAGGATATCCTTTGGTCATCGTGACCGCAGGAAGGATCAGCATGTAAGTGACGCAGAACACCACCACTGCCGCAAGACAGGCTGCTGCCCTGTGCCAGCGTTTTTCTGCCATATGTTTTTTCACGTATTCAAGTAATCTATTCATCAGAGATTCCTGCATAGTCTGAATCTCCTTTCTTATGAAGGACTGCAAAGCATGTCAGGCACTGCCCGTACTTTTCTGCCAAGAGGGCAGACTGCTCGTACTATACTATTATAATACAAAATACCCCTCAAATAATGCGTCACATTATAATAGACAAAAGCTGCCGCACTGTGACAGCAAGTTCGTCATCAGCGCGGCAGCCCATAAATCATTCAGCTCATAAAATACTCGGACTGTAAAACATTTAGTTCATTCTTCTCCTGACCCGGAACAGGAGAAGAATTCCTGCGCCGGCGGCAAGCAGGCCGCCGAGAATAGTAAAGACGCGGGTGCCCGGCCCGCCGGTGGCGGGAAGTCCGACGCCGGAGGTGTTGGTAACTGTGATGATATAACCTTCGGCCAGGGATCCGCTCAGAGCCGCATTGCCCCAGCTCGAGCATTCTGTTTTCACATAGTATACAGCATCCGGATCAAATACCGCATCTTCATCAAGCTTTGCATATTGACCTCCGCTGTCGATAATATAAAGGCTGCTTTTTCTCTCTTCAAAATTCCCGAAAGTAACGTCGTCAGTTTTCTTAAAGGCTCCGTTTTCGTCACATAACGTCACGGTTCTATCCCGATCGATCTCAAAATAATGGTATTTTACTAATATGATACAATCTTCAGGAGCTACCGTTTCTTCCAATCGATACGTGCCGGTGGGAAGCAAGGACAGATCAATTTCCGATTTATCGGTCAGATCGATTTCATTATAGCCTTCAACCATTGCCCAGATCGGATGTCCGTCATCGCTTTTGCCGTTTTTCACGCTCAGGCTGAACTTAGCGCCTGTCAGTGCCTTTCCTGACATATCCACCTTCTTCAGCTTGAGCGGAAGCGGTACGTTTGGAATAGTGAGCGTATAGACAAGTTTTCCTGCCTGATCACCGATACCTTTATCCGGGCCCTTCAGAGTCACGCTTTCCGGATGTGTCCCGAGGGTGATCACGCCCAGCTGACTGACCGTGAAGTCAATATCATCGACTGTTGAAAAGCCGTCTGCTGTGAACTCCCGCAGCTGATAAGTGCCCGCGGGCAGACTGCTGTCCAGATGCGGGATCAAGCCGTCTTTGTTCGTAATCAGGGCAGAGCTGCCCTCCCACGCCATCGGGCCGTACCAGTCGGCATGTCCGCCAACCGTCTTCCATGTGTACAGATTGAACACGATGCCTTTCACCGGAGAATCATCTGCTGCATCTGTTTTGATCGCCTGGAAAACATAGGGACAGTTCTTGATGGTGAGCGTCACATATTCGGTGCTCTCTTCTGAGCCGGGATCTGTTTCCACTTCATGTCCGACCTTATAGTATTCGTCAATGTCTTCAGAAGACTCAAGTATATCAAGCGTCCATCCATGCTCTGTATCCGCAACCAGCTGGAATCTAAGCGTATCGGGAAGACCGCAGTATCCCTGCGGCGCCGCCGTTTCAGTCAGAACATAGCTTATATTCTCGCCCAGGTATTCGGTGGAGATCAGGCCGTCTGTATCCGAGCTTTTACCGTCCTCTCCGAAAATCTGTGTACTTCCCTGGGCGAGAGTGAATGTCGCGCCTGCCAGCGGATGATCGCTCCAATCCTCCTTGCGGAATCTGACAGCCGGCCGGGACGAAGGCGTGTCGGTCGCCTCGAATTTCAGCACATTATCACCGATTTCCTCAGGCGCTTCATAGGTAACTTTATAATCGATTTCTATTTCTTCTTCGCCCAAAGGTGTACCAGACAGTAAAAGTATGCCATTATTCAAAACTGGCTCATACGTGTATTCAGGCTCATCAGTGCCGTTTTCCGCAGCGATTCTCTTTACCTCATATACAACATAGTCTTTGAGTAAAGTGTTTGGCAGCGGCAGATCCAGGTAATACCAATACAACTCCTGCGAATCGGGATCGCTGCTGTACTTCAGCATTTGGACAGAATCCCCCACCATCACACGGGTGGTGGTGCCGTCCTCCGCCTTGGTCTCGCAGAATACCGCGAACCAGGTCGGCTGACGGTCCTCTATGGTCGAGGCATCCGCCCAGATCTTTTTAAGACGCAGGCCATAGCCCTTGTAGTTTTTAACAAGCACCCTGGAAAACTGCTCAGCGGAAATGCTGCCTGTTATGCCGTCCATGGGATCCGTTATGCTTTCATAAGCTTGTCCGTCCAGCGCATACTGCCAGAACTGGTAACCGTCCGGCATATCCTGCGGACGCTCTACCAGCCTGAAATGCGTGCCGGGAATCAATTCGCGCACCTCAACGGTATAATACGCGGGAATCTCCGAAATGGAGCCGTTCATGGACGTTTCAAATGTCGCCCAGAACTGTTCGCCTTTGACCACCATATGCCCGGATTCATCATACTGGTTCGGCGTCAGATCGTCGAAATCCGTGATGCCATCCGGATAGGTCCCATTGGTGATTGGAACGAACCTTCCGGTTTGCGGATCTTTTTTGCAGTAATGTCCCGCCGGATCCTTCACATGGTAACTATAGTAAGTTGCCGGGGAATAATCTCTGTCGTAGGGTGTTTTGAAAGACAGACGGAATTCGAAAACTCTCTCAAGATCGGGATTATCCGGCAGAACATTCAGCGTTCCATCGTCTTGATACAGGTCGATCTTTTCAGGCCCCGCGCCTTCTTCTGTCTCCTTTTTATACAGTTCCTTCTGAATCGTAAGCGTGCCTGTCGTTCCTACAGTATTCACATAGCCGATCTTGGAACCATTGTTGACTGTCGAATACGCAATTTCGTAATTCCTCAGCCCGGAATCAACTGGTTCATCTGAATCCGAATATTCTTCTCTTGTCCCGTCGGCATGGATCTTTGCGTTTGCATAGGCAGGAGAGCCTTCAACGGAGATGCCGTTTACGGTAACTGATGGATACAGAACTGGATCTACGCCGCATTCGACGATCTTGTATTCCTCCACATATTTTTCATCTCCGGTCTGTCCGAAGACCGGGAAGCTGATCAATGCGGTCTCGCCCGGCTTCAGGAAATATACGTGGTCGTATGTCACCTCATAAGCTTCGCCGCCAGTTATTTCATGCAAAACCTTGAGTTCAGGCAAATACTCTACGTCGTTGACCGAATCCAGATACGTTACAGCAACGTTGGTACCGGATCCCGGCGTCAGCTGAATATACTCTCCAGTGCTGGAAATTGGATTCTTATACCATATCTGATACGGGAATGTTGCGAATGTCGATTCCACGTTGTCCACGCCGTCAAGGTCCTTACTCAGCTGCACGGTACCCTTTTTCAAGGATGCCAGGTTAAAGCGCATGTGCAGATTGGAAGCGCCGGCGCCTCGTTCCATGTAGAATATCCGCATGGTGTGATCGGTTCCGTCCTTGAAAACGGTTTTACCTTCTTCAAAGTACTTACCCAGATATGTGCTGACATCGGTATCACTGGCGCCTGGATTGCGTGCTCGATAATTATTCTCAAACAGCTCCCGAAGCGTAGTATCTGTACCGTTCACATGCACGTCGCCGGTTCTGAAGTTGACGCTTCCCGGAACGGCGCTGTGAATGCCGCCCAGATCGATGATCAGTTCACCGTCCACATAGAGCCAGAAATCGTCGTCTCCGGAAAATTCAAAGATGATGTCATGGCCCCAGGCGTCCAGTCCGCTGGGCGTCTGGGTGAAACCGGCTTCCAGCTCCATGGCGAAAAAGGTGTTCACATTATCAATAAGATACAGCTGCTCATTCCGGCGCGGATCATCCGCCGAAAGCTCCTGACCCGTCGGGGTATACAGATTCCTTCCGTTTGTTGTGGCAAAATGACCCGGCGTTAAGTCATTGTAGGGGAAGAACTGGCCATGCTTTAGGGTATACTTATTTCCGCCGCTGTCGTAGGACCCCAGTTCCTGGTACACCACAAAATCAGTGCCTTTCAAGGATGCGAAGTTCTGTGCGCTGTCAAACTCATAGTAACCGGTAGCACGGTAGGTGCTGTCGATGAACATATGGTTGACCTTCTGCGCTCCGGAAAAAAGCTCTTTCAAAGAGCCTTTGTGTGCTGTCGGGTATCCGTACCGGTCCAGATCCGTCGAAAGCAGTCCGGGCGTGTGAACTGTCGTCAGCCCGTTGGTGGTGGTATTGTTAAGATATTCATTCATGTAGCCGGCCGCGTCGCTGGTAGCTCCATTCGTAAGATCCACTATTCTCATAGTGATGCCGTACTGGTTGTTATCCACGGTCGGAACTGTATGCAGCGAATCATCAGGATCGACTTCGTCTATGATGGCAAAGTAGAAATCCATGCCATCCACCCTGTAGCAAGGCTCAATGGCGGGGGAGGGCGCATCCAGATCTACACTGATGCTCGCGTAGGTGTAGCTTTTCTCGTCCCACGCAAGGAACGGCGTGTAGTACTGACCATTGCGGCGTCCCGGAAGATTCAGGCCGACTTTCTTATAGGAGAGTATCTGCGCATCCTGTTTTCCTTCGATCTCCAGGAGAGGCGCCAGCCATAATCCCGTATACTCATTCTGCAGATCATAGTAGTAATTGGGAACAAAATTTCCCTCATCGTCATACTCTCCATATTCGTTGAAGATCCACTGCATTTCGTTCAGGGTAGGACCGACCCACTCGATTTTGTCGCCGCTCTCGATGCACGGAACAAGGTTCCCTTCGCCGTCGAGGGCGAAATAATCGTATTTGCTGCCGTTCCATGCGCGGGTATAGATGATGATCCTCTGCTGGTCGCAGACCTTTTCCAGATTGGAAACACTGACCTTGGAGGCAGAATAGGTCTTAAAGTATCCATCATTCAGGGCAGATTCCGGCTTGCTCTCTGCCAGATACAGATACTCCTTCCCCGTTCCGGCGTTGACATTGAAGCCCTTCGCATATTCCCCGCTATAGGTCAGAATAGCGCCGGTATTTGCGTCTTTCAGAATGATCTGCCCGGCATGAATACCCGTTCCGGGGATAACCTGGATGGTGCTCGCATCCGCCTGCGAATCAACCATCTTCAAACCGCTGCTGCTTATTTTAAGATATTTCCCGTCATCACTTGAAAGACGGTACAAATCATATGTCACACTGTGGAAGGTCCATGCTGTCGCTGTGTCAGAAGTTTCAGCAGGGACGTACAGCTTATCGGTCTCATCGTCAGAGCTGGTCATAACGGTCAGGAGCTTGGCTGCCAGATTGTCCGTTACTGTGTCGTTGTTCTTCGCAGCCATCATTGCCTTGGCTGTCTTGCCTCCGTCCCAGGTCAGGAAGCTGTATGTCTTATCGTTAAGATTATACAGGTCCTCAAAATCACCTTCTCTGTAAAGACCGACCCATGCAGTGTTCAGATCGGTTTTATTTTCATACCCAACGATTGCATCGGTACCGGAGCCTTTACTGTTTCTTACCCAGTAAAAAGTCTTTAACTTTCCGTCAGAGCTTTCAATCTTCGCAGATATGTGGAGTCTCGCGCCGGTTCCCACCTGAAGTGTAAACGCTGTTCTCCGGTCTTCATCCTCTGTATATGTCAAACCTGCGCGCTGCGGCTGACCCGATACAGGCGTCATCTGTATATAGTTTCTCGTTTCACCATCCTTCTTGTAGATGTAAAATTCATTTGTTTCACCGATGCGTTCAAAGTAAAACGTTCCAGCGTCACTTGGGATCGATTCGCCAGTATATTTTTGCGCATCCAGTCCATCCCGGTCACTGTTGCCAGACACACCGTGGATAAGCCCTTCTTTCACATAGTATGTGTCCGTGCCTGACGGCTGATTCTGCCCGGTCTTTACCGTCATCTGGAATCCCTGGGCACCGGTGCTGCCGATTATATCCAGGAGATCCACTGCCGTTTCAGAAAAGTCCACGATGGCGTACACAGAGAATCCCTCCGCCGCAAAGGTAAGCTTCACGCCTTCTCCTTTGGACGCGGCGCCGGCAATATCCACGCCCTGCACCACATCCGGCTGCTCCGCGCCGTCCGCGAAGTGGACCACTCCGGTACTGTCCGTCCCGTCTTCTCTTTTTTCCTTATCTGCCAGCGCGATCTCGACGTTCACCGGGGCAGAGATCTCCACCTTGTTCCCGGCTTCATCAAGTATCTTAATGTCAAAAAGGCGCACGTAGGAAGCGCTGTCCTTTTCCAGTCCCAGCGCGTTCTCCGCCTTTGATACATATTCAACATATGCGGCTGATTCTTCCGTGATCTCCGATACCGCAAGCTCTGCTGCTGCAGGGACGCCGGCTTCGGGTCCGCAGGTCACGGAGATCCGGTAGGCCTGTCCGTCGCTGGCCAGTATCAGTTTCTCAATGGAACTGCGGACCACACCGAACACGGAGAATCTGTCAGCCGTAAAGGACAGGGCAGAGACGTCCCGGACGACCTCCGCCTTCCCGGCCTCTGCCTTCTCGGCCTCCAGCACTTCGGGATCATTCTCCTCGTGGAAATGCATGACACTCAGATCACCGCCGTTTCCGACGCTGACCGCCTCGTTGTAAGTGATCAGTACTTTCACCGGCGCCGCCGGTTCCACTTCGTTCCCGTCCCCGTCCAGAATACAGATATCGAAGAAGCGCGCGTAATCCACGCCCATCTCCTTCGAGGCGTCGCTTCCGGACGCCTTTACCGCGCTTACTGCCTGGGCGAGATACACATCGTACTCCTGCGTGCCCTGTTCTATTTCAGTCACGGAAAGCACGGCGTCCTCCGGAAGCTTCGCGTCGCCGTCAAAGATCACAGCCGCCTGCACTCCGTCTCCGACCCAGACCATTTCGGGAGTGATGAACACATGCTCGACAATATCTTTCCAGGTGAACTTGAGCTGTGCGCTTTCCCGTTTGTCCGCGTTTTTCTCCGCGTCCCTCACCGCTTCCGTGTAGTTCCTGCCGGAACCTGCGGAGAGCTTCAATGATGCGACGATCTCGGTCTGTTCTTCGTTTTCGTCCGTCTGGTCCTCCGGCAGGTCGTTTACGATCTCTCCGTCCGGAAGCTGGATGAAGCCGCTTTCTTTATCGTCCTCTTCTTCGTCTTTTATTTCTGCGGCAGGAGCAGGCGCAGCTTCGCCAGGAACAAGCTCCGCAGCATCGGAAACAGACGCCGCGACATAAGACACGGGGGCCGGAGCCTCGCAGACCGGTTCATCATAGACCAGAGCATCATAGGCCGGGGTATCATAATCAGAATCCGAAACCAAGGCATCAGAAACAGAAGCGATGCGGTCCGCATCCGAATCCGTCGCCTTTTCCTCAGCTGTATTTACTTCTGCATTCTCTGCTTTGTTCTCTTCTTCCCTCTCTGCATCTGAAACTGTCGCGCTTGCCGCAGCCTCCGGCACTCCGTCGGTCTTCGACGCTTCCGCTGTCTCCGACACACCAGCGATACTTTTCACAGCTTCTGCGGCCTGATAGAACCTCTTCTCGTCCACTTCGTCGGAAAGCAGGAGCGTAAAATCAGTTTGCTCCCCTGCCCCCAGGGAGAACCAGTAGTCTGTCACACCGTTCTCTTCCGGTGCGCCCTGCTTTTTCTCCCTTACAACGCGGTGCAGTTCTATCTCCCTGCCGTTTTCATCTGTGATGATGCAGATCCCCTCTTCATTGAAGACATGGTCCTCGGAGAGGTCTGCTCCGACTCCTTCCGCCAGCAGCACAAAGATCTTCCCGTCCTCATTCTCTTCTGTCCGGGCGCTCACCTGGACAGAAAGGCGGTCCCCGCTCCAGGCAGAAAGGTTCTCCGCACTGAGAGAGATACAGTTCTTTGTCATGGAAATAGCCGGAAGCATCAGCAGGTAAGTCGTGCAGAACACGACAACGGCCGCCAGACATGTAACCGTGCGTCGCCAGCGTTTCTGCACCAGATGCCTTTTCAGGAATTCGAGAATAATACTGATCAAAGAATCTCTCATAAACTGAATTCCTTTTAAATACCGGATTTCTCCGGATCAGTTTCCCATTTTTTGTAGTACTAACAGCCCCCCAGGAAACGGAGGGCTTTATGTAAAACATTATAGTACATAATACCAGCAAAAATCAAAAACAACCTTCCTTTTTTGGTGCAAAATAATCATTTATATAACAAATCTATCATAGCAACAGTCACAGAAAGCGTACAAAACTACCCATTCCCTGTAACAGCAAAGAGAAGGATCCGATTCTCCCGGATCCTTCCCCTTCAGTTGTTATATGCTGATCGATCAGTCAGTGCATGAGAAACTATTCAAACAGATGTCATGCGGCATCCGGCAGCTTTAAAAGTTGTCCCGGCATAATGAGATCCGGCCTTCGGATCACGTCCCGGTTGTTCTGATAAATACGATTCCACTTGCTGCCGTCACCGTAGATCTTCTGCGCGATCTTCCAGAGACTGTCTCCAGCCTCGACGGTATAAACACTTCCGGCTGATGCTGCCGCTCCGGAAGCCGTTTCCGCGGCTGCAGGTGCAGCATTCTGTGCAGGAGCAGCACTCTCAGCGGCTGCCTCTCCTGCCAGTATGGTCTTCTGGTCTCCGCGTACATTGGCGTACTTCGACGAAGAAAGGACGCCGTTCAGCCCCTCCTTGATATACATGATCAGCAGATCATCCATCGAAACGCCCGTGTCAAAGCCCTCATTCATGGAAAGCACGAAATACGTGTCGCCGCCGGCGGCCATGAAATTCGTGCATGCCATCGCATAGGTATCCTCCGGACAGAAGGGCTGTCCGTTGATGCTGTGAATCGTCACTCTCCGGATGGATTTCGGAGCGTAATAGGTGGAGCCGGGGTACTGCTTCCCCTGATCGTACTCCTTGGTCGTGTCCAGAGTCATGGAAATGCCGCCGGTCTGTGGATATCCTCCGATGGATTCCGGCGTACAGAAACTCGACGCCTCCAGAGCCTCAAGCAGCTCCTCTCCTGTCACATAAGAAACCGACAAAGTATTTCCAAAGGGGTATACTGTGTTGATATCCTTTTTCGTGACATCGCCCAACGGGATTCCAGCGCGGATAGATCCGCCGTTGATGACGGCCACCAGATGATCCTCCGGCACCTTTAAAACAGACAGATCCTTCCGGAAATACCAGAGCATGGCATCCGTGATCAGATTCCCGCTGTTGGTCTCCCTTGAACGGTTGACAGCATGTTCCGCCTCGAAGGTGACATCGTTCACTGCGATCTTCACTTTATATTCCGCGTCGACCCGGGCCTCGATCTCTTTTGCGGCAGCTGCTGCAGCGGACGCTTCCTCCGCCTCGATCTGTCCTGCGTCCACAAGATAATGGTCTTCCAGCTTTCCATCCGCGCCGACCACCAGGACCCCGACATATTTGAATTTCGTGCCTGTAGACTGAATGGTCTCGGCCGAATTTCCTCCGGTCATCACCGTGTGGGAATGGCCGTCAAGGATGAAATCGATTCCATTGGTGTTTTTCCGAAGGTCCAGAGAACGGTTCCCTCCGGGGGCGGATTCCGCGCTTACGCCAAGGTGTGTGAGGGCGATGACCAGATCCGCTCCCTCCTGACGCAGCGCCTGCGCCTGTTCCTCCGCAATGCGGTACATATCACTGCCGCCGTAGAAGGTGATTCCGATGGTCAGGTTCGGATTTGCCTTGGTCTTGGCCTCTTCCGTGTCCAGGCCGATGAATCCGATCTTGCGCCCGTTTCCTGCCGTGTACAGATACACGGGCTCCAGGATGGTCGCGCCGTTCTCAAAGATATTCGCGCAGATGACCGGGAATTCCGCCTTCTGCAGGTTCTTCATCAGCTGTTCATAACCGTAGTCAAATTCGTGGTTTCCCAGAGTCGCCACGGTATATCCCGCCGCGTTCATCATCGTGATCGCGTCCGCTCCGGAAGACAGGTTCACATAGGCGTCTCCCTGCATAAAATCTCCAGCATCGGCAAGGATCACCTCGGCCCCGAGCTTTTCATATGCTTCACGAAGGGCCGTCATCTTCGCGTACCCGTCGATGGCTCCGTGCACATCGTTGGAATGCAGAATGACCACCTTTCCGGAGAGATCCTCAGCAGGCACCGGACGGATATCCTGGGAATAGCTGCTCTCAGCAAATGAGGTCCCGGCAAAACAGCATAAAAACAATGCCAATATCAGAACAAATCGTACTGCGCGCCGCTTTACTGATCCTGATCTCTCCATATTCACTTCTCCTTTTTACTCCTTTTTCTTTTTCACCGGCAGGAACCACAGCAGCAGGAAGATCACCACCGCGGCTGCCGCGACATACGGGATATACCGGTCAAAACTGATGCCGTTCTCTTTGCCCTCTCCGGAACCGCCCTGCTCATCTGCATGCACCAGGTCCCCGGTCCGGTGTCCGCGCACCAGAAGCCGGTGGGTGTTGACGCCATAGGGCGTACAGGTCATCAGCGTTACCAGGTCCTTCCCCGGCAAAGGCTTCAAGGCTTCAAAAGCCTCCGGAGAATCCGGCAGCACCGTCAGAATCTGATCCACCTCATAGACCATCTCTTTATCCAGGACGGTTACAACAAAGGAATCCCCCACTACGAGCTCCGGCAGATCCGTGAACAGCTTCGCGCTGGGAAGTCCCCGGTGGGCCGAGAGCACTGCATGATCCCCTTTCTCCCCGACCGGAATGCTGCTCCCCTCCACATGGCCTATGGCCCTCTGCAGGACATCCTCCTCCGTCCCGTGGTAGAAAGGCAGACGTACCCGGATCTTTTCGATCATCACATAGCCCATGATATCGGTGGTGCCAAACTTCAGCGTATCCTCATATCCCTCTGTTTTTACTGCGCTTCCAAAGGGATTCTTATTCTCCTTAAGTCTCCGGTTATAATCCCGCGCCCTTTCAAAGATAGCACTGTAATCCTCCGGTGAGATCTCCTTCACCTGACGCTCATAACTTCTCAGATTCTGTGCCACCTGGATGCGGTTGATGTAGTCGCTGGCCATGGGATACAGCATGACGCAGAGCCCCACGAGGAATACCAGGAGAATCAGCAGATCGATAAAGCGGACTCTGCGTTTTTTTCTCTCTTTCATCATGCGCTCCCTAATGTACCTGTCCCGCGCCTGCAAGAGGCCAGATCCGGAAAACGATCTTTCCGACGATCTGCTCGTCCGACACACAGCCTACGGAAGTGTTTCTGGAATCGATGGAAGCGTCACGGTTGTCGCCGATCACGAAGATCCGGGAATCAGGCACCTGATAGGGAAGCTCGATATTCGTCTCGCCGTAGGCTTTTTCCGCGATGTAAGGTTCTTCCAGTTTTACGTTATTGACGTAGACGTTTCCTTCCTGGTCAATGTTCACCCATTCTCCCGCGTTGGCAATGACCCGCTTCACCAGGATCTTATTATTGTAGTAGAACGCGACCATTTCTCCGGTCTGGAACTTTGTCCCCTTCACCGAGACCACACTGTCTCCTTCATTCAATGTCGGGGACATGGAAGTACCATAGATCTGCAGCACCGGCAGCAGCAGGACCGCGATCAGCACCGCAATGGCAGCAACCGTGACCAGGATCCCGATGGTGCTCCGCAGCATTCCGTTAAACCCGGAATTATAACGCACCCGCTTTAACTCCCGGGAAAGCTGAACTGTGGTGGGCAGTCCTTCCTCTAAAAGCTGATCTGTTTTATTCAACCTTTTTCTCCTCCTCGGTTTTCGGCACCTGTGCCGCTTCCGGAACCGGATTCATCTTCCTTAGAGCGTTTTCCCACTCTTCTGTTTTTCCGGCTTCATCCGCCTTCTCAGCACAGATCCGCTGTACATTCAAAAGATACATGTCCGCTGCCCTCTGGGCCGCGTGGAACAGGGAGTTCACTTCCGCGGCTGCTTCCGCGATGGAGCCGCAGCTCTCGATCTTTACATTCCGCTCCTGCAGCGCCTCCCTGGTCTCCTCCAGTTCCGACTGCAGCCGGTCGATCTCCTTGCTTTGTTCCAGCATCAGTTCCAGAAGCTCTGACCGATTCAGTTTTCTCAGTTCTTTATCTGTCATATCTTCATTTCCTCACTTTTTTCCCGGCTGCACGAACAACAGAATCAGCAGGAACAGGATCATTGGAATCATAATAAACGGAGCGACAAAAGCCGCTTCCAGCTGCAGGGCGTCCGCCACCACCAGGGCGTCGCCGTGGGCATTCGCCACTCGGTGTCCCCGCACCAGAAGCCGGTGGGTGTTCACACCGTAGGGTGTGCAAGTCACCAGCGTGCACAGATCCTGTCCGGGAATGATCCTCAGTTCAGAAAGGTCTTCCGGTTTTACCACACGGATCCTGTCCACCTCATAGCTGTAAGTCTCATTCAGAATGGAAAGAGTAAATACATCTCCCTCCACCAGTTTATCCAAGTCGGAGAAAAGTCTCGCGCTGGGAAGCCCCCGGTGACCGGACAGCACACAGTGTGTGCTTTTTCCTCCTACCGGGAGACTTGTTTCCGGCAGATGTCCGATGGATTTCTGCAGCACCTCATCCGAGATCCCGTGATAGACTGGAAGCTTTATATTGATTTTCGGAATATCAATGTAGCCCATAGTGCCGGAATTATTAAAGTTAAGAACACTTTCGTACTCTGTCATTTCAGCACTTCCATGTTCCCAGATGATCCCGGTTCTGGAAATTTTCCGGTTGTAAGTGTGGGCCGCTTCGATATAGGCTAAGTATTCATCTGTTTTCATACTTGCCACTTGGTCCGCATACTGCATGATGGCCCGGTACTGATGAAAATTATTCCAGTAATCCGCCGCGGAAGGATAGGCCAGAAAGAAAACGCCGAGCACCATCGCGAGGAGCAGCAGTGCGTTCCACTTTTTGTCTGATGCGCTGTGTTCGTCTTCTGCCGTTTTTTTCCGGACTGTATTCATTATTTCTTTACCTGGTCTGATTCGTTCCAGAATAGCCGCTATTCTGATTCCAATTCTCTCCGTCATATATCCCTTTCATCATTGGTCATCTGGTTCCTGTATTTTCAAGGGAGTCCGCACATGCGGACTCCCCTGCGGCTGTTGCTCTATAGATTATTCTAAATCCGATTGCGTCAGCAAATAAGTCAAAACTTGAATAATTTCGAGCAATTTTATTATATTATCATTTTATATTTTTTTAAAGACCTTATGCGAGCTATTATTCCTGCCATAATTATTATATCCCACTTTTAACCTGCAAACAGGTGACAAAAAGTCAGACGCTTCCACCAAGGAACTCCCGCGCGGCTCTTTCTGCCGCGTTTCTGTCAGCAGTCTGAAGAAGCTCCAGAAGCCTCTCCTGCTCTGTCTTCTCCCTTTCCGCCTTCTCTCTGGCCTTCCTCTCCCGGAACTCTGCAGCCATTCTTTCGATCCCTTCAGGGCTCTCCGGCGCGTTCTTCGTGATCAGAAATTCCTCATAGGCGTCGCAAACTTTTTCGACCTCATCGGAGAAACAGATCTGTTTCCCTTTGTTCAGCCACAGCACTTTATTACTCATACTGCGCACCTGGCCGATGGAGTGGGACACCAGGATCCCGGTGACTCCGCTTTTCAGGATCTCCTTCATCTTCGTCTCGCTCTTTTTCCGGAAGGCCCCGTCCCCTACGGACAGCACTTCGTCCAGGATCAGGATGTCCGGTTCCACCAGACAGGCGATGGAAAAGGCAAGACGGCTCTTCATGCCGCTGGACAGCTGCTTGAACCGCCGCTCCTGGAAGTCCTGCAGCTCTGCGAAGGCGATGATATCATCGTACTTCCGGTCCATGAATTCCCGGGTGTAGCCTAAAAGTGCTCCCCGCAGGTAAGCGTTTTCCCGCACGGTCAGGTCGCCGTCGAAGCCGGAGGCCAGCTCCAGGAGCGCCGCGATTTTCCCGCGGACATCCACCCATCCCTCTGTCGGGACCATGATCCCGGAGACCGCTTTCAGGAGCGTGGATTTCCCTGCACCGTTCGAACCGATGATCCCCAGCATGTCCCCGGAATCCAGCCTGAAGGATACATCCCTATCCGCCCAGAATTCCCGGACCTTATAATTGTTCGTCAGCCGGCGCATGAAGTATTCCTTCAGTCCAATATCTTTAAAATCCCCCGTCATATAGCGGATTGAGACCTTCTCCGCCCGGACCACATATGCCATTGTTTCCCACCTTTCATACGTAGTACAGGAACTGCTGGTTGTATTTCTTGTAGATCAGCCCGCCGGTCACCAGAGCTGCCAGACCGTAGAACAATAACAGGAGGTGAAACGCGGGCGATGGCAGGTGTCCTTCCAGGACGATTACCCGGACATACTTGATGGTGCAGTAGACCGGGTTCAGCAGGAAGATCCGCTGCACCTTGGCGGAATACCCGTCCACAGAATAGAAGATCGCAGACATATACATGAGGAGCAGCGTAAAAACGTCATAGAGATACTGCGTGTCCCGGAAGAAAACGAACATGGCGGACAGGATCATTCCGACTCCCACATTGAACATGGTCAGTGTGATGATCGGGTAGACGATCCCCAGCATGCTAGGGCAGAAGGGAACGTGGTCCAATGCCGCGAAAACAAAGAACACGCAAAGTGTCAGCAGGAAGTTGATGACAGCTGAAACATTCTTGCTGAAAAGGAACATATACTTCGGCACATTGATCTTCGTAAATATCTTCGCGTTCGACATCAGGGACTGCATGCCGCCGTTGGTCGATTCCTTGAAGTAGGAAAAGATCAGGTTCCCGGCAAAAAGATAGGTCGTGTAATGCTCCATGTTCCGTCCGAAGAACCGCGTGAATACAAGGCGCATGACCAGGAGAGTCAGGAGCGGATTCAGTATGCTCCAGGCCATACCCAAGGCCGTGCGTTTGTATTTCTGTTTAAAGTCGCGTTTTACCAACTCCTCGAAAAGGAACTGGTGCTCCTTCAGCGACTGTATTACCTTCCTTAATGGTGACTGGCCTTTCACCTTGATCAACTCCTCCTA
This sequence comes from Stomatobaculum sp., assembly GCA_017449925.1. Next base: position 16,872 of record JAFSYO010000065.1, on the reverse strand, counting down.
ACGCTTTTCCGGAAGGGCCAGGATCCTTTCCGTAACTCTGCGGCAGCTGTCCTGGTCATGGAACGCAAAAAAGCTGTCGATCCTCTTCTTGTAAACATCTTTCAGTTTAAAACTGTTGTCCGCGTAGTGAATAATCAGGTCGGTCAGGGCCTCAATGTCATAGGTGACTTCTCCGAATCCGTCCCTTTCATAGTCAAAGTATCCCTTTTCATATACATGCTCTCCCGCGAAAAACAAATCGCTGTCGAACTGGCAGTAGATAACAGGTTTCCTAAGGTATGCAAAGTCAAATACTGCGGAGGAATAGTCCGTTATCACCAGGCGGCTTTCTGCATATACCTCCCTGTAGGAGGTATCATACGGAAGGAAAATGACCCTCGGATCATGCTGAAACCAATCCTGCACTGTCTGAATATTGGGGTGCGGGAAGAACTGCAGGCTGCAGTTCCGCGCTTCCAGAGACGAAAGGAGACGGGGAGAATTCAGCAGTCGATTATAAAACTGGAAATAGCTGCTCTGTTTAAACTCTTTTCCCATGATCCACTTTCCGCTTTTGCTGTCGACCCTTCCCATTAGATAGCGCCTCCAAGTCGGCATGACTGTCACAACATTCTTTTCCCTGTGATACAGTCTGTCATAGCGTGGGAACCCCGTAAGCCATACTCTTGAAGCAGGATATCCGTAGTTCCCGTTCACTATCGATTCATGCTCTCTATAAGCCGCAGTAATAAAACCTGAGATATCCTTGTTGTAACGATTCAGCCACCCTGAGATATCGTCTTTAGTGATCCCATGCTGCAGGAATACAAAATGCTGGTGTGTAAGAAGGTCCCTCAGGGCGTCATGATGCCCGTCATATGGATTTACGGTTACTGCGTCCGCATGGGAAGAAATGTTCACATCGCAGAGAAGGTGGAGCAGCTTATGCCGGAAGGACATGGCGTCCACACATTCCCCTACTTTTCTCATTCTTTCATAATCCGCACTCTTTTTACTGACTGCAAATACGACCCGCGTATTTTCAGGCGGGTTTTTCTGCAGATACCGGAACAGAGCTTCTCCGTTGTCATCCGCCTTCATGATCCTGTCAGAGACTATCCAGAGTCTTCTCTTTTTAAAGAGCTTCATCAGATGATAGAACAGCCTGCCTCCGACTGCTTTGCGTCCTCCCAGACAGTTCTTTCTCCAAATTTCTGCGGATAACAGGCATTCTCTCAGAAAACGCATCGGCAATAAAGGCTTCTTTCTTACGGAAAGATGCGTCTTTTCCATTGTTATCATACGATCGTGTTTCAGACAGTATGCATTTCTGTAAGAAGTGCATACCGGGAAAAAGGGGCCGGGCTTGTGATTGTTCCGCTTTACAAGGGCTTTTCCCACCAACAAAGCCGTCCCTATATTCAGTGCCCGCTCCGTCAGCGTCACTGTTCCTCTAAACCCTATGATCTCATTGATCTTTTCTTCATGAAACTTCGTGGCTTTTCTGTCTCTGTTGATGATTTCGCAGGGAACTGTCTTTCCGTTGATCAAAAGACACGGTTTGACATTTGCTTTTTTTATCCCGCATACTATATGATATCCTTCCAGGATACAGACATTGTTCTTCCGGTCAATACGAATAAATTCCAGGACGGTCTTCATCTTTGATATAGTATCAACTGCGCTTCCCCCAAACCAAAGCTCTATATCCAGCTTATGATCCTTCCCGCTGACCAGTTTGAGTTCAGGTCCCGTTCCGTACTTTCTTCCCAGGAGATATAGCTTCATATCGATCCAGATACTTTTCTGCTGAAGGATCACGTCATCATCAATACGACATACCATATCGATCAGCAGTTTATAATACTCTTTCTCCTCTTGTTCATTCAGTACGCCATCCGGCACTTTTCCCTGCTGCAGTTTCCACTGCAGATCATACATGACAGTATGTTGGACAAATTTCGGTATGTATCCGAATTTCTGCTCAGCCGTGTCCAGAGCCCATTTTGAGAAACGCTGAAGATTAGTTATATACCAGGCACGTGTTGTCTTTGTTTTATCCAATATGGAATTACCATGTTTCCTATAGTTGTACCTTGCCTCCGCGACAACGCCCAGCCTCGGATTATCCATGAAAAGGCGCAGATTTGCCTTCGCATCTTCTGCAGTGTAGATTTCCGTATCAAAGTGCAGTTTTTCTGCAGCTTTTTTCCTGTAGAACGCAGTTGCTGAACTTAAAAGAATAAAAGCTGCATTCTCATCTTCGGAAAGCTCTATCACCCTTGTTCCCAGTTCGAATTTGTTGTTCAATTGATGCGGGCCACTCTGATTCCCGAAAAAAAAGAATGGAATACAGGAAACATCAATCTCCGGATGCTCTTCCATAAAAATGAAAACCCGCTGAAACGTATCAGATGACAAAGTATCATCGGGATCAAAGAAAGATACATATTGTCCTTTCACAAAAGGCAATGCGGTATTCCTGCTCGATGAGAGTCCTCCGTTTTCTTTATGGACCACCAGGACATTATCCGGATGCTTCGTTTTATACTCATCGCATATCTTTCCGCTTTTGTCTGTTGATCCGTCGTCCACCAGTATCAGCTGGATGCGGGTAAAGCCTATCGTCTGCCGCTCAAGGCTTTCTATAGCTTCCCGGATAAACGCTTCAACGTTGTAGACCGACATGATTACAGAAAAATCATATGCATACTTTTTCATTGATCCATATCTCCTCCGGCGGAAATACCCGCCGTTTTTAATCATTGTCCCTGATGATCCCAAAGCTTCTTACATTGTCCGTCATCTGGACGAGCTTCCCCGGCAGCCTCAGTGCCATTTCCGCCTCCATCAGAAAGACCTTCAGCTTTCTCAGGAGCGACGTTTCCCGCGACATAAGCCACGCTGCCTCCACTTTTGACAGCGCGCCGCTGATCTTCCGGAACTTCTCCCTGTCCCTGCAGGCATAGGCAAGGACTTTCATCGAATAGCAGTCATTGAACATCCTGGTCTGCATCAGTCGCTGCAGGACCTTCTCCTCAGGCAGGATCTTCATGGCCCGCCGTTTGGCGGTGAACAGCGTCATCTGGCGGTCCGACACGGACCGGCTCCTGGTCACACTTTTTTCCGTCGGCCTCCAGTGGTAAAGAGCCTCCGGAACAAAGATGATCTTTCCGCAGTTCATCATTACCCGCGCCAGCCACACTTCGTCCTCTCCCCAGGAGAGATCCGTGTCCATCATGAAGAGCCGGCCGTCTTTTTCGAACGCACGACGGCGGTACAGCTTATTCCACAGCGACGTGAAATACCCGTCACGTTCATATACCCGGATCGCCGCCTGAAGCGGGGCGCAGGCCTTCGAAGGCCTTATCCCCTTTTCCACCGGCAGTTCCATGTTCCCCTTCGGATAATCTACATATCCGCAGAAAACAGCGTCCGCTTCCGGGTCGGCGGCAAGTGCTTCCGAAAGCTTCTCATACATCTCCGGTTCTATCCAATCATCCGCATCCACAAATCCGATAAGAGAACCGGACGCGGCCTTCAGTCCTTCGTTCCGCGCCGAAGAGACACCGCCGTTCTCCTTGTGGAACACCCGGATCCGGGAGTCCTTCTTCTGCCATTCATCACAGATTTTCCCGCTTCTGTCGGAGGAGCCGTCATTCACCAGGATGATCTCCAGGTCCTGATACGTCTGGCCGCAGACGCTCTCCAGGCATTCCTTCAGATGTTTTTCCGCGTTGTATACGGGAATGATGACGGATATCAGCATCCTGTCTTTTTTTGTCTGCTTTTCTTTTTCCATCTGATCAGCCGTCCTCCGGCCCGCATGAAAAACCGTGTCGGTGTGTACATGAAACAAAGTCCCAGGATCAGCAGCTCCCGGTTATGGGGCATCGCTCTCTTTCTAAGGAGTTCCTTCCAATGGGCCTTCAGGCCTTTCCTCCATTTCTTAAGTTCCGCAGCATACTTCCGGTCACTTTCCCGGCTGTCCGCCAGGATCAGGCGGCAGATCAGAGTGAAGTCGGTGCGCCAGCGATTGTACTGTGCGAGGTATTGAAGATCCTGTCTTCTGTTTTCTGCAGTCTTTCCTTCCATGATCTTCACCACTGTGTCCCACACGGCAATCAGGTCCAGGTCACGGTCTCCAAAGGCGGTACGGGTCAGGCTGCCTGGATTTCTCCAGTACAGGTATACCGGCGCTGTTGTCTCCACAGCCTTCCGGACCCTCAGGTACGCCTGACAGGTCAGAAGCACATCGTCCCCCTGACACAGACCTTCCGCTTCCAGAAGATCTGAGAACACCTCTTTTCTGTATACCTTGTTCCACAGGTAACAAAAGAACTCCTGGGTCTTCCACTTCATGATGCGGGGCCATAGTTCCTCCTGGGTCCGAACATATATCTCCGCCTTCCGCGGCTGCTTCACCGCCGGATCTTCGGTCTCCAGATCTTCTGTTTCCACGAACCCGCCGAAAGCCGTGTCAGCATCACAGGTCTCCAGAAGGTCCGCCAGCAGGTCCAGCGCTCCGGCAAAGAAACGGTCGTCGGCATCGCAGAACGCGATATAAGGAGACGCCGCAGCCCGGATCCCCGTGAGCCGCGCCGTATAGCTGCCGTGGTTCTCCGTATGGATCACCTGGATCCGACGATCCTTTATTGCAAGGCTGTCCGCTTTTTCCGAAGTCCCGTCGACCGATCCGTCATCCACGATAATAATCTCCGCAACACGGTTCCCGGCGGAGATAACGGAACGCACACAACTTTCCAGCACGGCGGCTCCGTTGTAAACGGGAATGATGACTGAGATATTGTGCTTATCCGGGCTCTTCATGCTTCCGTCTCCTTTTATACCGCGTCTTTTTTCCTGTTCATCTTCCGGAGGATAAAGTTCACGATCTTCGTGATCCAGTTCTCCTTCTCCAGGAAGATGTACGGGATGTCGCGGTACCTGATCCTGTTCTCCATGAGCCAGACGTCCAGAAGACGCTCAGAAACGAAACCGAAGACCCGCTGGTCGTTGGCATTGTACTGTGAGATGTCCAGGCGCTTTTCCAGTTCAAAGAGGATGTCGAAAAGCCACGCGCAGTAGGCGTCCGAGAGGCTCTTCTTCATGATGAACATGTTGAAGCGGTGTCCCGTGGTCTTCTTCATGACGCGGTCAAAGTTTTCCAGGTACTCCGGGCACTTCTCCGCGATGATAGCCCGGGTGGTATCCAGGTCCTCCGCGTGGTGGGCGTGGACATACTGCTGGTAGTTGGTCTCGATCCAGTAGTTCCGCTTCACCGGAAGCAGCGCATCTGCACTGGCGCACAGGGCCCGCGCCTGGTCCAGGGTCAGCACGTCCCGGCGGTCGTTTGTCCCGCGCATCGCGGTAAAATGTCTGCGGTAGTGGGCCAGTCCCAGGTACTCGCAGTCCAGGTTCTTCCAGGCCCAGTAAAGGCCGGTTAGTTCGCAGTAGTTCTTATTTTTAGCGCTGATATTGTCGCCGCTGTTGTCCGGCGTGAAGCCGAAGGTCTCCTTCCCTTCCGCTCCCACCCGGACCGGCACGTACACAGAGTCCGGCGGCATCCAGTAGGGCTTGTGGGACGCTACAATGATCTTTACATCCGATTCCGGCACCGTCCCGGAATGCTCGTCCGTGAGCATGGCCCAGGGCACCGTCATGAAAAGGATCCGCAGGTCTAAAAGAACCGACCAGTTCTCGATATACCAGAGGTCCAGTTCGATCCTTTTCTTTATACTGGTGTCGCCCCGGTAGCCGTTCACCTGGGCCCAGCCAGTGATGCCCGGCTTCACCTGGTGCTTCACCATATAGAGTGGGATCTCTTTCCGGAACTTCTCCACAAAGAAGGGCAGCTCCGGCCGGGGGCCCACCAGGCTCATGTCGCCCTTCAGGACGTTGATGAGCTGCGGCAGCTCGTCCAGGGAGGTGCGGCGAATGAAGGCCCCGAACTTCGTCCTGCGGCTGTCGCCGCTGGTGCTCCAGGCGGTATCCGAGCGGTCGTTCACCACCATGGAGCGGAACTTCAGCATGTAGAAGCTGTTCCGGTTGTAGCCCACTCTCTCCTGCTTAAAAAAGACCGGGCCGGGGCTGGAAAGCTTTACCCCAAGGGCCAGGAACAGAAGCAGCGGGCTTAAAATGATCAGCCCCAGGGCACTGACAAGAATATCGAACCCCCTCTTCAAGGCTGCCCATCCCAGCTGCTGCAGGCGGTTCGCCCGCATGTTGATGAGCCGGGTGCGGCCGATGTTCTCGAACACCGGGTGTTCCGGGATCATGTCGTTGTAGAAGGGGATCACGAAGTACCGGACGCCGTTCTTCTCACAGGCAGCGATATGACGGGTGATGTAGGCGTACTCCTCCGGCTCCAGGGCCAGGACCACCTCGTCGATCCTGTCCATTCCCGCAGCGAAAAAAGCTTCCAGATCTTCTTCCGCCTCCACAGTCTTATCGATCTCGATACCGAGTTCCGGCTCGCTGCCCAGGTCCTCCCTGTACTGTTTTGAGAGCCTGCCGGTCCCCACCAGAAGCTGGTGCTTTATGTTGTAGCCGCCGCTCCGCACCTGATTCAGGATAAGCCGTGTCAGTACCTGCTTGCCCCCGAGGAGAAGGAACGTCAGAACGTAGAAAAGGACGATGATTCCTCGGGATACGTCCTCGACCTTGAAGACGAAGATGAATGCCGTGACGATGAATATCGAAATCGTCGTCCCGATATAAAGAGTCGAGAGCTTCCAGGAAAGCTTCCGTACCCGGGTGGAGTTGTAGAAACCAAGAAGGGAGAGCATGAAAAGAAGACCCGCAGCGTAAAACACCGATGCAATGATCATCTCCCGGCTGAGACCTTTGTTTTCATGCCACCCGTGCAGTACCTTCAGACGGAACCATGCCGAGAAAAGATAGGAAAAGAAGACCAGGAGGAAATCTGCCGCTGCGCTTAAAAAGTTCAGCGCCGACTGGTTCCGCTGGATCATGGTATTTCCTCCTTTCTTCCGGTCAGGTCAGGTTTTCCGCAGTATTGATGTTTTTCATCCCGTCTGCTTTTTATCGTTTTCTGTTTCAGTACTTTCCGAAGATTCTGTGTTTTCTGTGTTCTCTGTGTTTTCTGTAATCTCTGTCCCGGATCTGCTTACGACCTTTGCCAGCGGGTAGAGCATCACGAAGTTGTACCACATTTCAAGTCCGGGACGTTCCATCATTGCAAAAAGGAGAATGAATATCTCCAGAAGCGGGATGGCATAGTCTTTTTTCTTAAGCGCCTTCCAGTGTGCCAGGCAGAGCCAGAGCAGTGTGCAGAACATCCAGATCATACCGCGCATGATGATATAGGCCGCGAAAGAGCTGTCCAGAATGCCGACCTTTTCAAATGCATCATTCACATTAATAAAAGTGATCTGGTTCGAGCGGTAGGGATTCCCCACCAACGGAAGCCCGTAGGTTTTGAAGTACATCCCCCCCTGGACAAAACGCATGGCAAAGTTATGAAACGCTGTGTGGTAAAAGTGCTTGTGGATCCATACATAGTTCATGCTCAGGGTCATCATGACCGCAAAAGAGAGAAGCGGTATAAGAGTGACCAGCAATTCCAGGATCTTATTCTTTTTTTCTGCAGTTCTGCATCTGTCTTCCAGCCAGTCCGTCAGTACTGCGCAGAAGGGGAAGACCAGGGAGAATCCGGTGATGGTCCGGCAGCTGATATAGAAATACATAAATCCACTGACCGACCAGAATAAAAGAAAAGTCAGGATCCATTTCCGGCGGAGATAAAGATACCAGATGAGAAGCATCACAAGAAAAGCAATGTACCCCCAGGTGTTCGGGTAGAGGATCCCCAGGGAATGACCCGGGCTGACGTTCAGAGGCTTTTTTATGTCCATGGTAAAGCCCGCAGCTATCCCAAGGCCCGCGATCAGCAGCATGACGGCTGCGGCCCCGAGAATACAGCGCAGCATCTTCCGGTAATCCTTTTTATAAGCCATCAGGCAGAAGAAAATATCCATGACAACGCCGTACAGATTGGTGCTCATCCTCCTGCTGAAGAGTGCTGTCAGGGCAATGATGACCGCACCTGTGAAGATCAGCGGGACGTTCTTTTTCCAGAGATCCTTCCAGGACGCAATGATGAAAAAGAGATACGCCGCGGAGCCCCACATCACGATGCCCAGGATCCCGTATCTTACCGCATCCATAGGCTTTTCAATATTCGCGCTCCATGCGATCTTCAGATATAAAGCCAGGACCTCATGCAGAGTAAGAAGGACCAGATAGACTGTTTCGTCTGCTTTTCCGACTTCTTCAAAAAAGGATCTGACCTCGACCGTGATTCTGTTTTTCAGCGTATTATTGTTCATATAGAGGGATCCTTTCCTGAGCCTCATCTTTATATAATAAGAACCTCCCCGAGCGCGACGCCCGGGGAGGCTCTGCACGGTCACCTCTGAAAGCGGAGACAAGCCCGGCTTTTTAAGGCTTTTCCGTAAAATTTACTTGTTGTCAGTTCACGTTCATGCGGCGGCGGGTCACCAGAAGGATGCCAGCGCCAAGAACAAGGATGGTACCGATCACGTAGAAGATCGTGGTACCCATGCCGCCAGTTGCCGGAAGCTCGACGCCCTTGGTATTAGCGATCTCGGTGGTGCTTTCTTCCGGTTCGATAACTTCAAGCGTCTCGGATCCCGTGATGGATGCCGTATAGGTGGTCTCCTTGGTAACGTCAGTGCCGTTGATCGTGATCGTGTAACCCTTCAGTACCGGGACAGAATAGGTCACTTCGTAACCATCGATCACTTCTGTGGTTTCCTCATCCACGATATCGGCATCAATAACGATCTCGTAAACACCAGTGTCACGGATAAATCCATCCGGAGCATCCAGCTCCTTCAGATAGTAGGTACCTGCATCCAGGCCCTGGATCACCAGAAGGCCGCCCATGGCCGTTTCAACCTTGCCGTTAAAGATGTCGTTCGTGTAGAGATCGTTGTCATCCTCAGCTTCTGCGCCCTCGGGGGTCTTATACAGTCCGAACAGTGCGCCGTCCAGGGCAGCTGCCATGGTTCCGTTGGAAATCTCGATCTCCTCGATCGCATCGGTTCCGTCTGCGTTCTTGCCAACCTTGAGGAGTTCGATTACGCGGAAGCCCTCTTCTCCGAGCAGTTCGCCGTCGATCGTGAAGGTATAGTGCTTGGTCTTATCCTTGATCTTGCCCTTGCTGGTATCATCGTGCGGGTCATTCGAGAATTCGACCTCAACAGTGTTCTCCATCTCGTTGACGTTCGAAACAGCCTCACTGCCGATGATCGCGTAGTATTCGATAACTACATCCTGATAGTCAAGCAGAGCCGCAATGTCAGCGCTGGTAAAGGTAAGGGTAAAGCTTGTATCTCCATCCGCAGGATCGCCGGTATAGGTTACGCTGCCGCTGCTGACAGAAAATTCATGCTCATCGTCAACTACGATCTTAAGGCCGTTGGTAAGCGTATCTGTGACTGTGAAGGTAGGATTCGTATACGCATCCGAGTAGGCGGGAATCTGAGTCTCGATGGTGAACTTCACAATGTCGCCGACACTGTGTGTGGATTCTGCAACAATCTTTTCTTCTTCAGTTGCAGTTTCATCAATTACCTCATCCATAACTTCCCCATGCTTGTCGACAGTAATTTTCTTCTTCTTCGCTACTGCGGTCTCACCCATCACTGCATTAGAAGCATCGATCTCGCTGGTGTTCGGAGTTGCGCTGAAGTCAGCAGAAACGATGATCGGGTTGTAGACTACGCCTGCTTTTCCGGGAGTGACCAGAGCCAGGAACATGCCGGGAGTCGTAGCCGTGAAAGTATAAGTATCGCCCGTAAGCGCATCGGAAGTATCGATTTCCGTACCGCCGTTCTTTGCAGCAGTCGCGACTGCGTCCACATCTGCCTTGGTCAATTCGACCGGATTGCCGTTATTGGCATCGTTATCGATGAGCTTTTTAATATTTGCATTGCTGAGCAGGCTGGCATACGCTCCCTGCTCTCCGCCGTTTAATCTCCAGCCTACACTGTCTTCCCAGACCAGGACCTGGTACAGATGAACGACATCGCCCTCATCCAGGCCGGTGATCGTGATACTCTGATCCGGGGTAAGATCTCCTGGGGCAGCAAATACGCCCAGATTCATCGTGCAAAGGACCATTACAACTGCTATGGCCAATGCCAACATCTTTTTTAATCTAATCATTGCTGTTTTCCTTTCTGTTTTCTCATACTCCCTTAAAAGTTACATGTTTAAGACTGCTATTTTTGCTGCTCTTCCCCTCGCAGCGGGTTGACACGCTCCGTGCCGGCCGGCTCCCGACTGGTGTCCGGCCGGACACAGAACAGATCGACGTGTTTCATATTTGCTTCATGGGTTCATATTCTCATGAAGCCGGCATTCAGGTCTTCGGCTGAATATTTGTCGAGAATCAGAGGCTTACATAGACCTCCTTTCCTCATGCCTCCTCCTGAAACCGTACAGCAGAGCGGAAGCGATAAGAAGCATCATTCCGCCGAGTGTATAAAGTGTGGTTCCCGGTCCGCCGGTGTTCGGCAGGGACTGTCCGCGAGTATTTTTCGCGGTGAAGGTGAATGTACTGCTTTCATATTCTGCGAAGTCTGTATTTTGGAAGACGACCTGGCTGGTGCCCTGGTCCACCACCTCAAACTCGATCTTGCAGTCGGCATTGATGATGTAACCCTGCGGCGTCTCTGTTTCCTGCAGCAGGTACTCTCCTACAGGAAGATGCAAGTCAAACTTTCCGTTTTCATCAGTGGTATAGCTGTTATCTCCCGCAGCATGTCCTTCTTCCACGAACGCCTGATAAGTACCGTTGACATCTTTCTTTGAAAGTTCGAACTTGACGCCGGGGATGGCAGCGCTAGTCGTTTTGTCAATCTTCGTCACATGGAGTGCGTTCAGATTGACTCTCTGGAGCGTCAGGTAACCCTGATCTCCCGTTACGGAACCCGGCAGTACAGTCGCCGTGCTGTCTGTGGGCGTATAGTACCACTTATCCTCATCTTTGTTGTAATTTACAGCTATTACAGTACTATCGAGGACATATGCTCCCGGTGCTGCGATTTCCTTCAGGTAATAGACAGCAGGATCATCTGCGGTGCCCTTGTCCAGTCCGTAGAAGTACGCTGCTCCATCGATGCCGGTAACAACACCGCTGCTGGTGAGTGCCGTGGTCTTTGCAGCATTCGTATAGACGGGAGCTACCGTCGTACATTCTTCGTTAGTGTACAGGCAGAATGTCGCTCCACTTAAGGCTTGTCCGCTGAAATCCTTTTTATCAACCTTCAGCGCGACCGGCAGGATGTAATCGTTCTTGAAATATCTGACTTCATCCTCAGGATGATCTTTGACCGACCACTCGTGGCTATTGATCTTAAACGAACCATCGCTTTCATTAACGACAACTTCAAACGTGAGCAGAAGTGTTCTTGTATCGTAGATCCACGGTTCCATGTTATCAGTCGAGGTCTCGGTAACCTCATAAGTAAAGTACCAAGGACCGCTGCTGCTGGCAGAGTCAGGAATATCCTGTCCTCTGAACCGGAATTTACCCATATCAAACAGCACTTCGTCGCCGCTGTGAGTATTTGCCGGGAAATTGATGGAGAAGTCCTGGTTGGGAACTTCATGCGCATCTTCGCCTTCGCCCTCAACCCTGTACGGCACCGGCGCGTTGTTTGTCGGCTCAACGTGGAAAGTGAGAGTTCTTTGTACTCCGGCGTCCGGAAGAACATCGTTGACACCGCCGCCGTCATACTCAAGCTTCTTTGTAACTTCTACCGTACCTTCTGCAGGCATGACCTCGATCAGCATCATCAGGCTGCCGAAGCAGTCGTTGCCGCGCACCATTCTCTTGCGGACGCCAACGATCTCAGCCGAGTTCTCAAGACCGCTGAACGCGCCCAGGCCAAAGGAGCAACGGTTGCTGTATGCCTCATAGCCCTCCTCATCAGGCGGGGTCTGGTTGTGGTTCGGGCAGGCGATATCTTCGCAGTTCCACCCCGCAACCGGGACTTGTCCGCCCTCGCCAAGCTTCAGATAATTATACTGGTCAGTGGTCCCTTCTTTCGGGGTCATCAACTCGAGGTAGTCTCTGTCGACCTCACTTCCGCTGGATGTGGAGATGTACTCACCGCCCTGGCAATTGAACCAGGCCTTACCTTTGCCGCGGGGGGTAATGGGCTCTTCCAGCATAACCACAGCCGCCCGGTTCGTAAGCCCGCTGCTGTTCTGGGCGATCATAATCTCGTCCACGGTACCCACGACCGCCGAAATGGGCTGGCTGGCGTCAGCAGTGACGCCGAAAATGGTGAAGCCCATGTCGGAGAGGTAGGAGTTTATCGTGGTGTGGCCTGGGGTCGGTGACACCTCAACGACCATGGTGTATACGCCCTTGCCATGCTCGGTGACAAAGTCGGTGGCATCGAACGACAGCATACGCCATGCGTCAGTCGTGTCATTGCCGACGATCGGGTCATCGGGGCGCGTGTCATTCGTCTCGGTGTCGGTGTTGATCACGATTGTCGTGTAATCACCGCCCGGGGCGTACAGCTTTATGTCAAACTGAGCGTGCGTGGGCTTAGAGGCACCGGAATTCTTATGGTAGTACAGCCAGGAGAAGGACATGAAGGCCTTCTCGATGTTGCCTGACCACGTGATTTCGGCGCTGGAGCCGGTCCTGAACATGCCGCTCACCGCCTCGAGGGGCACCCCGCCCGGCCCGTTGCCTACGGCTTTGCCTTTCAGCATGGGCAGATGCACTCTGATTCCGCTAACTGCTGTCGTGTACGTATCCGAGTCCCAGGCACTGTTGCCGCCCCATTCACCGGCCCACCAGTGTGCCCAGTCATCGTTTTCGTTAGTGCTGTCTTTAACGATTGAAGGAAGGCCGTTGCCGCCGCCGAAGATATTGTAGTGGCCGACGTAGTTGAACGATCCAGTATAGGGTGTCAGATCGCTTGTTTCATATTCATATTCTGCGTATTTAAGGTCTTCCACGACGATCGTCAGTTGTGCGTCGTTTTTGAAGATGACCGTCATGACCTCATGGGATGTAAAAGGCTTGAGGGAGGTGATCCTGAAGTCCTCGCCCTCGGGCTCAATGCTCAGCAGAGTGTAGTCGGTAAACTGAACATCCGCGACTTCTGCCACCGGGATTTCGACCAGAAGGGGAACGAACAGCTCAGAGAGCAGCATGCTCGTATTACCCGGCTGGTGATACTCGTTATCATTCAGGTAGTAGTCCACCGTGTAAGTGTACAGACCCCAGAGGGAGAAGCTCTTGGTGTCAAAGCTGACACCGCCGTCCTCTGTGACTACCGTATCCATCTTCTCCGCCGACTTCTTCTCGTCGTTCAGATGGGTCACGGCGATCTCTTCGTTGGAGTCGGTCTGTGTCTCGATCTTCGGGTTGTTGATGACGACGGATACGCTGTCATCGGGCTCCCACTCCTTGCCGTCCACCATGATGCAGATGTCGTAGACCACAAGGTTGTCGACGGCCTTCACCAGGTCCTCGCCGTAGTACTCGATCAGCTGTTCCTGAGTAAGCGTCACCGGGACGATCTTCGCCTCAGCGCCCTCCGGGAGCTTTCCGCTGATCTCCACCGTCGCGCCGTCACTTGCCTTGCCAGTGATCTTCGTGATCTTCGGGGCCTTCGTCTCAACGACCGCAAAGGATGTGATCTTTGCTGTCTCGAGGGAGACCTTCTTGCCTTCCGCTGTAGGTGCAGCTGCTTCTGCGGTTCCATCTTCTCCAAAGAAGACCACCTGGGTCTCGAACTCATCCTTCTTGTCTTCCAGTTCGATCTTCAGGTCCACCGGAGCTGCAGGCTGGATCTTCTTTCCTTCTGCGTCGACAATCGCCGCATTCAGGGTCTTGATATAAGTGAGTTCTTCTTCTTTGCTCTGGGTCGCGTCCGCAGCAAGCTTCTTATACTGCCCTGCCTCTTCAGTTCCTTCTGCGACCTCTTCTGCTGCGAGCTTCGCTCCCTCCGGGATATCCGCTTCCGCGCCGTAGGCCACCGTCATCTTAAAGGTGCTGCCTTCTGCAGTCAGAGACTTGGTCTTTCCGCCTCTGGCACCTGCGATGCCGAAGGTCTTAAGGGCTCCGACACCGAAACTCACGCCGTTCAGCTGAGTCTCGCTTCCTCTCAGATCAACGTCAAGTACATCCGGTCCGTTCTCTTTAAAGTTCAGCGCGCGGACTGTCGTTCCTGTGCCAAGGTCCTGGGCCGCCGTGTAGTCGATGCTGATCTGCACCGGGGTCTGCGGCTCCACCATGACGTCGTCTCTGCGAATCGAAATATCAAAGAAACGGGCATAGCTGATCTCTGCATTCTTTCCTTCGCCAAGCAGGACTCCACCTGCTTCGCCCATATAGGTCTGGTAACGTCCGGATCCATCCGGGATCTCGCTGATGACCAGGGTGTCGCTGGGCAGGAGCCTTGCACCGCTGTCATAGCTGACTTTAATGGTGCAGTTCTCACCCTCTGCAACGATCTCGCCCGGAGCCAGCATCTCTGCTCCGACCACGCCGAACACCGAGAAGGAATCCGTTGTGAAGGAGAAGCCTCCCGCTTCCTGTCCGTTTTCGCTGACTGCAGAAGTAAAGACTTCCGGAACGTCCGCGCCCTCATTGAAGTGGACCACGTTCAGCTCGCCGAGTTCAGTTATTTTAATGCCGTCCTCATAGGCGATGACGACCTTCACCGATGTATCGGGCTGGATCTTATCGCCGTTCTCGTCAACAATGCTGATATCGAAGAACCGGGCGGAAGTCACCATCTTCGCTGCGCCTTCTCCGGCAGCACCCATCACTGCGGAATCCGCCTGCGCAAAGAGTGCAGCGTACTCATCGCTATCCTTCGCGATCTCATCGACGACAAGGCTTGCGCCAGCAGGAATACCCGCGTTCTCGTCATAGAATACCGCGATGGTCGCGTCGTTCACGTTGGCCACAAGTTCCGGGACGGATGCCACGGCATCGATCCACTTAAGCTTCAGCTGGGCGTCACCGCGCTTATCGGCATTCTTCTCCGCATCCTTCACGGCGTCTTCATAGTCCTCGCCGATACCCGCAGAGACCTTCAGCGTTGCGACAGTCTCAGTCTGCTCTTCGTCTTCATCTTCGACCACAAGGTCATTGACAACAGCGCCGTCCAGGATCTCCACGAATCCGCTGTCATTGGACTCGACGACGATCTTTTCCTCGGCCTTGTCAGTGAGCTTGTTTGCTTCTTCTACGTCAGCGTTGCTCGCGGTAGAGGTATTGATATCCTCATCTTCCTGCACGATGCTTACGGAAGCCTGCTCCGCGTTGCTGGCGGAAGCCTCCTGCACGACGCTTACAGAAGCCTCTGCCACGATGTTTTCTTCATCTTCCTGCTCGTCGCTGTCGTGTTCCTCCTCCACAATGATCACAGGAATTTCCTGTGCGTCGCTGGCGGAAGCAGTTGCCGGATACTCATTGTTCTCCACGACCTCAGACTTCCCAGCGTCCGAATCCGTGGCAGTCTCCACCTGAGTATCAACATTAACGACACTTCCGGTAGTAGTATCAGTTTTATTTTCAGCTTTATTATCGGCATCCGTATCGCCGCCGCTCTGCTTTACAGCTTCCATCGTCTCGGCAAAACGGGCTTCGTCAATTTCGTCCACGAGATTCAGGACAAAAGAAGTCTCCGTGTCCGGCTCCATCGCGAACCAGTAATCCACGACATTCTTGGAACCTTCCCGGACTGAGCGGTGCAGTTCGATCTCGTTCTGAGCCTCATCGATGATGGTGCAGACACCCTCCTCGTTAAAGGCATAGTTCTGAGAGAGGTCCGCGCCCTCTCCCTCTAATGTAAGAACGACGATCTTCCCGCCATCCTTCGATGTTGTCTCCGCGGCCACCTTGACTGCCAGCTCGTCGCCCGTCCACGCGGTAAGCGTCTCCGCGCTGAGCGTCGGATGCTGGCTCGTCATTGTGATCGCGGGTAAGATCAGCGCATAGGTCACGCCGAACACGACCACCGCAGCCAGACATGTCAATGCCCGCTGCCAGCGTTTGGTCTGCATTCTTTGTTTTAAGAATGCAGCAACTTGACTCCAAAGGTTATTGTTCATCGTCCCACCCTTTCCCCGCCGCATGAGCCCGCGGCATTTTTGTTTATTAGCTCATACTTAAATCACATACATACACAGATTGCTCCAATTATGTGTATCATAACACTTTATAGTTTTTCGGTCAATCTTTAATATTATCTTATCTTTTTTGCGTCAAAGAATCCGTCCTATAATTACTTTTAGATACTTTCATAATTAAAATGCTCTATAACGCTATTTTTTATGCATTATTACCCGCTGTTCCTGTTTCCGCCGGTCTTATTCTTTTTGGCCTTCTTCTTTTTTCAGCAGCAGCTTTCTCAATTCACGGTTGATATATTGGGAAAGAGAGCGGTCATCCTCTTCCGCTTTTATTTTCAGGATCTCGATCAGGTCCGGATCAATGGTGATGCTGATCCTCTGTTTCGAGCTTTTTCCCATGGAAGGTCTTCCTCTCATCTTACTGTTCCTCCTCGTTTATTGTTGATTCTGAAACTCGTACAATATCATTTTATCATACTTTTGAAGTATAAACCTCTTTATAGAGCGTTAATATACCCGAGTAAGCATGTTATCTTACTTTTCCGCTCTTTTTGAATGCATCTCCTGCGTTCCGCTGTACTCTGGTCCAACGCGTTGAGAGCACAAAAAAAAGACACGGAAAGAATTCCGTGTCTAATGGATCAGCATGGCATCGCCAAAACTAAAAAATCTGTACCGCTCTTTCACCGCCTCCTGATAGGCCGCCAGCACATGTTCCCGCCCTGCCAG
>JAFSYO010000064.1 GCA_017449925.1 Stomatobaculum sp. | reverse complement strand
GTGGTCAGTGTATCAGAAAAGGGAAGAGGATTCCAGCATGTTCTGGTTGAATTCAGTGGGGCGGAATTCAGGCCGGACTTGAATGATCCTGCAGTCCCGTTATGCCCGCCGGTGAAGAAGGCCGGTTTTCGGGATATGAAAAAGGACCTCCGAAGCGGCCCAAACGATGGGACATGTTCTTTTTACTTGCTCTTTACGCAGTCATAGACGAAGTCGGCGACTTTGACGGCTACGGCGGCAATGCCGACCACACAGGCCGCGATCCCGACAACAGATCCTGCATTGACCTGTTCCATTTCCTCCAGAGTAAGCTCCTTCATATTGGTATTCATTTTCGTTTCTCCTTTTCTGTTATCGTTTCTTTTTGTTATTCTTCTTTTGTGCAGGTGCTGTATTGCTTCCTGCACTCATAGATACGGGGCGGCCGGAAACGCTGTTAGCATGGAGAAGGTTTGTTTACAGAGCGTTCATTTTGTTCATATTGAGATGGAAATGATCAAACAGGAAGTATCAGATGACATGGCCCACGGAACGAATGACCCCGAGCGGGGAAGGATGCAATTATATTCCTCCCGGAGAATAACGCTCCGGGGTTTTCTTTTGGCTTAAAAAGGCTAGGCTGCTTTGTCTGGTTTTTATGCCTTCGGCTTTCTGATTATGATTTTGAAAGTCTACTGCCACCACCACAGCAAGGGTGGGCAGGGGATGAAGAAGGCGATGGACCGGGCGAGCGGGAGCGGGGTGTTCGCGCGGGATCCGGACGCGCAGCTGGACATCATCGAGCTGGAGATGACGGAGGAGGTGCAGTGCCACGCGGCGGAGACCAAAGGGACGGCGTGGGGCTGGAGACGAGCCTGCGGGAGTTTCCGAACATCGTGCCGATGGAATTCTGGTTCGAGTATCCGCTGCACCGGGTGGACAAGTGGGAGGAGCTGAAGAAGCTGCCGGCGCAGGGGACATTCGAGGCTGGGAAGGTGAAGAACAAGTACCATAAGACCACTGAAGAAGCGAACGAGGAGTTCAGGGAGGCATTCGCGCTGCAGTGCATTGAACGGAAAGAGGTGCCGGTTTCGGAGATGGCGGAGCTGCTGGGAATCAGAGACAGAACAGTCCGGAACCGCGTGGCAAACCTGAAGGAGGAGTTTCATCTGGAGAATGGGATCATAAAACGCGGGAAAGCGTTGGAAAACAAGGCTTCCAAGGCCAAAAAGAAACGGGAATAATCACATGGCGGCAAGCTGTTATATATATATACAGCTTGCAATGCAAGCAGTCGTTTCACTCCCGCAAGGGGGAAGGGCTCAATGCCCGCCCTTCCCCTCGCCAGGGAGGAAACGGAAACGAACCCAGGACGACGGAACAGAAATCGAAAAGAGGTTTGCCGTGAGTGCCTGCAGGAGCAGGCTGGTATGGGAGGCGAAGAAGACAGATGAAGAAGAAAGCCATGATGAATGAATGCATCGAGGAGCTGGTGAAGGCGATTATCCTGCAGGCGGTCGAGGATTACCAGAATGCGCTGATGGTTCTGAACTGGTATCAGGGGCAGAAGCAGAAGGAGAAGGCGCGGCGGATTGAACTGATGAAGATCCGGAAGCAGGCAAAAAAGCCCGGGAAACACCGGAGCAGGACGAAGCGGACGCTGGGCAGACGAGCAGGCTCATGAAGCCGATGGGAAAGGAAGCCAGACGGAAAGCGGACGGGGACAGGATCGGACGCATCACGGCGGAGATTGCGGATACGGAGCGGCAGATCACGGCGGCGAAGGAAGAAGCGGAGCGAATCCGGCTGGAGGTTCGGGAAACGGTATCACAGATCAGGGAACCCATGTGCCAGAGGACGATTATGCTGCACTATCTGGAATGCCAGACACTGCAGGAAATCGC
>JAFSYO010000063.1 GCA_017449925.1 Stomatobaculum sp. | reverse complement strand
GAAGCGCGGCATCATCGACCTCGTGCAGCTCCACGGCAGCGAGGACGAAACGTATCTACGTCGGCTGCGGGAGCTGACGGCGGCGCCGCTGATCCAGGCCTTCCGGATCCGGTCGGGGAAGGATCTTGCGGCGGCGGAGCGGAGCACCGCGGACTACGTGCTTCTGGATGCGGGCGCCGGGGACGGGAAGGTGTTCGACTGGTCCCTTCTGGAGAACTTCCGGCGGCCGTATTTCCTGGCCGGCGGACTGGATCCTGAAAACGCGGGGCCGGCGGTGCGGACGCTCCATCCTTTCACAGTGGACGTGAGCAGCGGCATCGAGACCGGAGGGGTGAAGGACCCTGAGAAAATGAAAGCTTTTGTCAGCGCAGTCCGGGCCGAAGGACACCGGAACCAGGCAGAAAGGAGCGGCAGTTAAAATGACGAATCCAAGAGGACGGTTCGGGATCCACGGCGGACAGTATATCCCGGAGACACTGATGAACGCGGTGATCGAGCTGGAGGCGGCCTACGATCACTTCAAGAACGACCCGGAGTTCAACCGGGAGCTCTCGGAGCTTTTTAATGAGTACGCGGGACGGCCTTCCAGGCTTTATTACGCGAAGAAGATGACGGAGGACCTCGGCGGCGCGAAGATCTACCTGAAAAGGGAAGATCTGAATCATACAGGCGCCCACAAAATCAACAACGTCCTGGGGCAGGCGCTTCTCGCGAAAAAGATGGGGAAGACCCGTCTGATCGCGGAGACCGGCGCAGGGCAGCACGGCGTGGCGACAGCCACGGCGGCGGCGCTCTTCGGCATGGAGTGCGTGGTCTTCATGGAAAAAGAGGACACGATCCGCCAGGCCCTGAACGTGTACCGTATGCGTCTTCTCGGGGCGGAAGTGATCCCGGTGAAGAGCGGCACGGGCACACTGAAGGACGCAGTGTCCGAAGCCATGCGGGAGTGGACCTCCCGGATCGCCGACACCCATTACTGCCTGGGCTCTGTCATGGGACCGCATCCCTTCCCGACCATCGTCCGGGATTTCCAGGCGGTGATCTCCAGGGAGATCAAAGAGCAGATGATGGAAAAAGAGGGCAGGCTCCCGGACGCGGTAATCGCCTGTGTGGGCGGCGGCTCCAACGCCATCGGAAGCTTCTATCACTTTATCGAGGACAAGGAAGTCCGGCTGATCGGCTGCGAGGCGGCGGGCCGGGGCGTGGACAGCTTTGAGACCGCGGCGACCATCGCCACCGGGCGGCTGGGCATCTTCCACGGCATGAAGTCCTACTTCTGCCAGGACGAATACGGGCAGATCGCTCCGGTCTACTCGATCTCCGCCGGGCTGGACTACCCGGGCATCGGGCCGGAGCACGCGTACCTGCACGACACGGGCCGCGCGGAATATGTGCCGGTGACGGACGAAGAGGCGGTGCAGGCCTTTGAGTACCTGGCCAGGACCGAGGGCATCATCCCCGCCATAGAATCCGCCCACGCCGTGTCCTACGCCATGAAGATCGCCCCCTCCATGAAAAAAGACAGGAGCATCGTGATCACTATTTCAGGAAGAGGCGACAAGGACTGCGCGGCCATCGCCCGCTACAGAGGGGAGGACATCCATGAGTAATATCCGCAAAGCGTTTGAAAACGGCAAAGCGTTTATTCCCTTCATCACCTGCGGCGACCCGGACCTCGCCACCACGGCAGCGGCGGTGCGGGAGATGGTCCGGAACGGCGCGGACCTGGTGGAGCTGGGCATTCCCTTTTCGGATCCCACGGCGGAGGGGCCGGTGATCCAGGAGGCCAATGTGCGGGCCCTCTCCGGCGGCGTGACGACGGACAAGATCTTTGAGATGGTAAAGGAGCTGCGGGGAAGAAACGCCGGCGGCGCGGAAAACTGCGGTGAGGCAGGCGCAGAGCCGGTGACGGTCCCCATGGTGTTCATGACTTACGCCAATGTGGTCTATTCCTACGGCGCTGAGAAATTCATCTCCGCCTGTCGTGAAATCGGCATTGACGGCATCATCCTCCCCGACCTGCCCTTTGAGGAGAAGGAGGAGTTCCTGCCGGTGTGCAGGAAGTACGGCGTGGACCTCATCTCCCTCATCGCGCCGACCTCGGAGGACCGCATCGCGATGATCGCGAAGGAGGCGGAGGGGTTCCTGTACATCGTCTCCAGCCTCGGGGTGACGGGTGTCAGGAGCGAGATCACGACGGATTTAAATTCCATCGTGAAGACGGTCCGGGAGAGCACGGACATCCCCTGCGCGATCGGATTCGGCATTTCGACCCCGGAGCAGGCGGGAAAGATGGCAGCGGTCTCTGACGGCGCCATTGTGGGCTCCGCCATCGTGAAGCTCCTTGCGAAGTACGGAAAGGACGCGCCCCCGGAGGTCGGGAAATATGTGAAAGAAATGAAGGCCGGAGTGAAGAATTACGGGGGCTGACAGAAAAACGGAAAATACCGGGAATACAGCAGGAACGGCTGTGGAAAAGGAAGGTAAGGCAGAATGTATAACAGTATGCGCAGCAGAAAGGTCGTGATCCTGGGAGCGGGCCATGTGGGATCCCACGCGGCATACGCCCTGGCCCAGGAGGGACTGTGCAGCGAGATCGTCCTGGTGGATATAGACAAGGACAAGGCGGTCTCCCAGGCACTGGACGTGGATGACAGCATCGGCTTTGCGGGGACGGAGACCGTGGTCCGGGCGGGAGAGTACAGCGACGTTTCGGACGCGGCGGTGGTCATCAACGCCATCGGGGAAGGAAGAAAACCGGGGCAGACCAGGCTGGATCTTCTCGGGAGGTCCGCGGAGATGGCGGAGGAACTGATCCGTGACCTGAAACCTTTCGGGATCCCGGGGATCTTCGTCTCCATCACGAATCCCTGCGATGTCATCGCGGACTACATGAGGAAAGGCCTGGGACTCCCGAGGGAGCGCGCCTTCGGAACAGGAACTCTTCTGGACACCGCGCGCCTTGTCCGGGCAATCAGCAGAAGGGCCGGAGTCGGAAGAAAGTCGGTCCAGGCGTACAGCCTGGGGGAACACGGAGACTCCTCCATGATCCCCTTTTCTTCGATCCGGATCGGCGGACTGGGATTCAGGGAATTCGGCCTTTCCGAAGAAGAGCTTCTTGAGGATACAAGACAGAGCGGGATGATCATTATTGAAGGGAAAAAGTCCACGGAATTCGGGATCGGCTCCGCTGCGGCGGACCTGGTGAGATGTATTTTCCTGGATGAGAAGCGGATCCTTCCGGCGTCGGTGCTGCTGCAGGGCGAGTACGGCGAAAGTGAAGTCCACTGCGGAGTACCCTGCAGGATCGGGGCCGGAGGCATCGAGAAGATCATCGAACTTCCGCTCTCGGAAAAAGAAAAGGAACAGCTGCATCACTCCTGCGAGATCATCCGGGAACATATCGCACTTGCGGCAGAAAAAGGAGGAGAAAAATGAAAAGAAGAGGGATCGGCATTGTGATTTCCATGGCACTGGCACTGAGCATGCTTGCAGGATGCGGCGGAAGCGGACAGGCTTCTTCCCAAGGAGCGGCGGCGCAGAGCACTGCGGCGGCAGAGGCTGCGGGCTCCGGGGCAGCAGGAACGCAGGCGGCTTCCGGAGAAACGGCAGCGCCGGCGGCATCCTCCGGGAAAAAAGTCAAGGTAGCGATCGTCCAGCCCATGACCCACACCTCGCTGGACCAGATCCGGGATACCATCATCAAAAATCTGGAAGATGATCCCGATATTGAGATCGTGACGCAGAACGCCAACGGCGACACAGCTGCGCTGACATCCATCCTTTCGAACCTGAAAAGCGAAAAGACCGACATCATCGTCCCCATCGCCACATCCACCGCGCAGTCAGCAAAGGCGGTCTACGACGGGGAGAAGACGCCCATCGTCTTCGCGGCGGTCTCGGATCCTGTGGCGGCGGGCCTCACAGGAGAAGGCAGCGAGATGATCACCGGCGTCTCCAACAACATCCCTGCGGCCGAGATCGTGAAGCTGATCTTCAACTTCCAGCCGGAATGCGGAAAGATCGGCTTTGTCTATACCTCCAGCGAGACTAACTCCGTCTCCACCATCAACGCCGCGAAGAAATACTGCGACGAGAACAGCATCCCCTATGAGGAAACATCGATCTCCAATGTCTCCGAACTGCAGACCGCGGTGGAATCCCTGCTCGGCAAGGGCATCGAGGCCCTTTACACCGGCAACGACAATACCATTGCCAGCGCCATGGCGACCTACACATCAGCCGCGTATCCGAAGCAGATCCCCATTTACTGCGGTGCGGATTCCATGGTAGCGGACGGCGGCTTTGCGACCGTGGGCGTGAACTACGTGCAGCTGGGAGAGCAGGTGGCGGAGATCGTAAAGCGCATCAAAGCCGGCGAAGAGCCGAAGGACATTCCTTATGAGACTCTCGCGGAGTACGCGAAATTCGTGAACATGAAGGCCGTGAAGGACTTCGGCGGCGATTATCCGGTATCCGCCTATGAAGGATTCGAGGTCCTTGTGGAAGAGGACGGGACAAGCCATTTTAATCAGTAACCAGGAGTAAGTTATGATTGCGGACATGCTGATATCAGCCTTCGGGCAGGGCTTTATTTACGCGCCTATGGCGCTGGGCGTTTTTCTCTCCTTCGGGATCCTGAAGACGCCGGATCTCTCTGTGGAGGGAAGTTTTGTGTTCGGAATGACGGTTTGCGCCCAGACCGCCATCCTCGGACATCCGGGTGCCGCGCTGTTCACAGGGATCCTGGCGGGAGCCCTGGCAGGAGCGTGCACCGGACTGCTCCAGACGAAACTGAAGATCGAAGCCATCCTTTCCGGGATCCTGACCATGACGGGACTCTACACCGTGAACTACGCGATCCTCGGCGGCCAGTCCAACCGCTAC
The DNA here is from genome assembly GCA_017449925.1 of Stomatobaculum sp. The sequence goes on along the minus strand of JAFSYO010000063.1, from coordinate 17,597 downwards.
CTCCAGAGGATGGAGGTCAATGCTGTGGGCGTGGAGGTTCCTGCCCCCGTCAAAACAGTTTACAAGCTGTTCCAGACATCCTTCGGCCAGGGGCTGGATTCCTCAGCTTCCGCCTGTGTCCTGACGGGCATCCTCGTGGCAGTGACCGCAGCCATCCTGATCATCTTTTTCCGGACCAGGCGGGGAATGGCCATCATCGCCACAGGAGACAATGAGGAAATGGTGCGATCCTCCTCCATCAACGCGGATGCCGCGCGGATCGGCGGAATGATGCTTTCCAACGCCCTGGTGGGATTTTCGGGGGCGCTGCTCTGCCAGTATCAGCAGTACGCCGACCTGAACTGCGGCACGGGGATGATGGTCATGGGTCTCGCCTCCGTGGTCATCGGCACGACCCTGTTCGGCAAGCAGTCCGTCACAAAGCAGATCCTCTGGGTGGTGGCAGGTTCCCTGATCTACCGGCTGATGATCCAGGCGGCCTATAAGATCGACCTGCCCAGCTATTCCGTTAAGCTCCTGTCGGTGATCATAGTCATCGCATCCCTCGCGGTGCCGCGGCTCACCGCCGCAGGAAAGAAGGCGGCGGTTCAGAGGGGAGGTGAGCGGAAATGAGCAGTGCGCTTGTGCTGGAAAACATTGTCCGCGTTTTCGAACCTGGCACAGTGAATGAGAAAATCGCGCTGGATCACCTGGATCTGACGGTCCCGGCAGGAGAGTTCGTCACGGTCCTTGGCTCCAACGGATCCGGCAAGTCCACCATGTTCAACATCATCCTCGGAAGCATGTTCCCGGATGAAGGAAGAGTGCTGCTTGGCGGCAGGGATATCACCAGGCTGAAAGATTACCGGCGGGCCTACGACATCGGCTGCCTCTTCCAGAATCCGCTCCGCGGGACCGCCCCGAACCTGACGCTGGAGGAGAACCTGGCCCTTGCCTACACAAGAAAAGCCTCTCCGTCCTTTTTCGCGCTGAACCGGCGGGACAGCGCCTTTTTCCGCGAAACCCTGTCCCGCCTCGGGATGGGGCTGGAGGACAGAATGAAGACAAAAATGGGCCTTCTCTCCGGAGGGCAGCGGCAGGCGGCATCCCTGATCATGGCGACCATCGCGGAGCCGGAGCTTCTGCTCCTGGACGAGCACACGGCGGCGCTGGACCCCGGCGCCGCGGATAAGGTCATGGCACTGACGAAGAAGATCGTGGAAGAAAAAAAGATCACGACCCTGATGGTTACCCACAACATGGATTATGCGCTCGCCTGCGGCACCCGCACGATTCTTCTCGACAACGGGAAGATCGCCATGGACCTTTCCGGCGAAGCGCGGCAGCAGATGACTCCCGGGAAACTGGCGGAGCTCTTCTACCGCCAGGCCCACCGGCGGTCCGCCATTGTGTAAGTGACGGGCACGGCGGGCAAAAGATTTTGTGATGCCGCGGGGCCGGTGGTCTCCTTGATGCTGGCGGGTGCTTTCTTCGAATTATGAAAAGCATGAGGGCTGTCGCATGACAGCCCTATTATTTGTGCCTTGTTTTGTCGCCTTGCTCTTTTTCATGATTCGTTTTGGCGTATTACTTGTTATATACCCCCGGGGGGTATATTTTGCTGAAATTCTTTTTCCCTGACATACGAAACGCGAAATTATGACCAGTTCATATGTCACAGCCATCTGATTTTTCATTGTGGCAGGCCCACCTTCCCGAGCCCTGACATACGAAGCGGGATTATTTCCTGATTGTATATGTCATGACATTGTTTCAAAGCTGAATACCTTCCTTGATACCCCCTTTCTCTTTGACCTCCGACATACGAAATTTCTCTTTTGTTGGTTTTCATATGTCACGGGAGTCAAGCCCACGGGTAAGTTTTTCAGTGCGACAGACCTATTCTTTGCCATATCCCGAAAACAGGATTTGAATTGAAAACGGATATAAAAGTATTATAATAAGAATATAAATCGGCTATAATATGGATGAGGGCAGTTCTTTGATCAGGAAAGGAACAGCCAAAGAAGCAGCCAAAGAAGCAGCCTGGGAAACAGGTATAGACCATCAGGAAAGGGGCTGGAAAATGACACTGGATGAACTGAAACAACGGAGGATCCAGCTTGGTTTTTCGTATCAGGAGCTGTCGGAGCTTTCGAAGGTGCCGCTCGGCACGATCCAGAAAGTGTTCGGCGGGATCACTTCACGACCGCGGCGGGAGACGATCCTGAAGCTGGAGGGAGTGCTCGGAAGGAGAGAACATCAGGCGCCTCTTTCCGGGGCTGTGTTCTCAAGGGAATATCAGGAGCCGGTTTCTGGGACAAGTTTCCCGGCAGAGCGCCGGGCGCCGAAGGCTGAGGTAAGGGATGCGGCTGCGGCATACCAGTATGAGGACAGAAGGCGCCATGTTCCGAACCCGGAAACGAATACGCATGAGTACGACCGTCAGGGGGAATATACGCTGGAGGATTACTATGCCCTTCCGGAGGAGCAGCGGGTGGAGCTGATCAACGGAGTGTTCTACGATATGGGGACGCCTGCATCCCCACATCAGATCATCGGGGGAGATATTTACTCGCAGCTGCTTTTGTTCCGCAACTCCCGCAAAGGACCTTGCCTTCCCATGATGTCTCCTGTGGACGTGCAGCTGGACCGGAACAACAGGACCATGGTGCAGCCGGATGTGATCATCGTCTGCGACCGCTCAAAGATCACTTACAAAGGGATCTTCGGAGCGCCAGACTTCATTGTGGAGATCCTCTCCCCTTCTACCAGAAAGAAGGACATGACGCTGAAAATGTCCAAATACATTGATGCAGGCGTCAGGGAGTACTGGATGATCGATCCCCGGACCGGGCAGGTAGTGGTCTACGATTTTGAACATGAGCAAATACCCGCGATCTACACTTTTAAAGATAAGATTCCTGTGGGGATCTGGGGCGGGGAGTGCAAGGTGGACCTGAGCGGCACCGCGGAACTTCTGGACGAGCTGTTCCCTGCGGAAACTGTTGAATAAGCCGTTCCCTGCGGAGACTGTTGAATGAGCTGTTCCCGGAAGATGCTCCCGTCGATCCGCGGCACTCTTCAACAGCCGGTCTGCCTGATGCGGGCACTGCTTTTCTTGGCCAAAAAAATAAAATATACTGAAAGAAGGTACTGTTCAGATGCCTGCTTTCTGCAGTAAAAAGTGATTGACCCGGCGGGAAACCGTCTGAGTTGTAAAGAGAGAATCATTAAGAGTAAGAATCTGTCAGGAGGAGAGCCTATGCCGATACTTGCCGCGTTTATGGTACCGCACCCGCCGATGATCGTGCCGCAGGTGGGGCGGGGAAGTGAAAAACAGGTCGAAAGCACCACGAAGGCCTATCAGCAGGTGGCGGATGAGATCGCCGCGCTGAAGCCGGAGACCATCGTGATCACCAGTCCGCATTCCATTCTTTATTCGGACTATTTCCACATTTCACCGGGCAGCCGCGCTTCCGGTTCCTTCGCGAATTTTGCTGCGGGGCAGGTGCGTTTTACGGAGAACTATGACACGGAACTGGTAAAAGAGCTGTGCCGCATCACGAAAGACGCGGGGTTCCCCGCCGGGACCCTTGGCGAGCGGGACAAGGACCTGGATCACGGGACCATGGTGCCGCTCTGGTTCATCCGTCAAAAGTATACGGATTATAAGCTGGTGCGGATCGGACTCTCCGGCCTGCCGCTGTCCGATCACTACCGCCTGGGGATGATGATCCGGGAGGCGGCGGAGCGGACGGGGCGCAAAGTGGTCCTGGTAGCCAGCGGTGACCTGTCCCACAAGCTTCAGAGTTACGGCCCCTATGGCTACTCGCCGGAAGGGCCTCAGTACGACGCCCGGATTATGGACGTCTGTTCCCGGGCCGCCTTCGGGGAGATGTTCGGGTTTGATGAGAACTTCTGTGAAAAAGCGGCGGAGTGCGGCCATCGATCCTTTGTGATCATGGCGGGGGCGCTGGACGGAAGAAGTGTGAAGGCAACACAGCTGTCCCATGAGGATGTGACCGGCGTGGGCTACGGCATCTGCACCTTCTATCCGGGAGTGGAGGACAGCTCCCGGCATTTCCTGGACCGCTACCTGGAGGAGCAGGAGGCTGCGCTGAAGGCGCAGCGGGACGGGGAGGATGCTTTCGTCCGCCTGGCCAGGGCTTCTGTGGAGAGCTATGTGCTGCACCGGAAGGTGCTGCGGCGGAATGAGTATTCAGATGCGGCAGGACTGAAGGCCGCGGAAGAGGGAACTGCAAACGAAGGAACCGCCGCAGGCGCTTCCGGGGAAGCGGCGTGGAAGGAGCTGAGGGATACCCGCGCTGGCGCTTTCGTCTCCATCCACAAGCACGGAAAACTCAGGGGATGCATCGGTACTATCCTTCCCACCAGAGACAGTCTGGCGGAGGAGATCGTCCATAACGCGATCAGCGCCTCCACCCAAGACCCGCGGTTCGATGCCATCAAGCCGGAGGAGCTTCCCTGGCTGGAGATCAACGTGGACGTGCTGGGAGATCCGGAACCCATCGATTCCCCGTCGCAGCTTGACGTGAAGCGCTACGGCGTCATCGTCACAAAGGGCGGCAGGAGAGGACTTCTGCTGCCGGACCTGGACGGCGTGGACACCGTGGAGCAGCAGATCTCCATCGCGAAGCAGAAAGCCGGCATCCGTCCCGGGGAGAAGGTCTCCCTGGAGCGCTTCGAAGTGATCCGTCACCGTTGATCTGCCGCCGGTGAGCCGCCGCCGGAGAGCCGCCTGGCTTCCAGGCCGCCCGGGAAATAAGCCGCCCGGGAAATAAGCCGCCCGTGAATCACCAGTAAAAAACAGGAGGAAGGACATGAGATGTGAAGTATGCTTCCGGCACTGTGAGATAAAGGACGGGGAGACCGGGTTCTGCGGCGGCCGGGCCGCGGAGGACGGGAAGATCTTCGCCGCGAATTACGGGAAGATCACGTCCATCGCCCTGGACCCCATCGAAAAGAAGCCGCTGAACCGCTTTCATCCGGGGAAGCGCATCCTTTCTGTGGGAAGCTACGGCTGCAACCTGAGGTGCCCTTTCTGCCAGAACCATGAGATATCCTGGGGGCCGGAGATAAAAGAGTTCCGCGAAGCGTCTGCTGAGCTGCTGATGCCGGAGGATCTCTGCGCCCTGGCGCTGAAGTACCGGCCCCACGGGAACATCGGCATCGCTTATACTTACAACGAGCCTCTGATCGGCTACGAGTTCGTGCGGGACACGGCGAAGCTGGTGCATGAGGCGGGCATGCTGAACGCGATGGTGACGAACGGGACGGCGGAGCTTACCGTTCTGTCGGAGCTTTCGCCGTATATCGACGCCATGAACATCGACCTGAAGGGAATAACAGAGCGGTACTATCGGGATGTGCTGCACGGCAGCCTTGCAATGGTGCAGGATTTTATCCGGGAGGCGGTGAAGAACTGCCACGTGGAGCTCACGACACTCATCATCCCCGGGGAAAATGATTCGGAGGAGGAGATGCGGGAGCTCTCCGGCTGGATCGCGGGGCTGAAGGACGGCTCCGGAAAGGTCATCGGGAACCACATTCCTCTGCACATCTCCCGCTTTTTCCCGCGCTTCCATATGACGGACCGGCCTGCGACGCCGGTGCCGAAGATCTACCGCCTGGCGGAGATCGCCCGGGAAAACCTGAAGTACGTGTATACAGGGAACTGCTGAAATACGTCTGTACGGAAACTGTTGTGGAACAGTAGGAGAATCATATGAAGTTTTGCAAATATTGCGGAAATCAGTTGTTGGATACAGCGTCGTTCTGTAGCCAGTGCGGCAAAGAGATCGTCTCAGCCGACGCTCCCCAAGGAGCGTCTCAGAACGCTGTGAGAATGCAGCCGCAGACACAGATCTGTACGGTATGCGGCGCGCCTCTCGGAGCACAAAGCAAGTTCTGCAGGAACTGCGGCTCTCCCGCCGGGCAGTCTGAAGGAGGACCGGCGCCCGGCGGACCCGGGAACCAGACTTCCGCGCCGCAGAATGCATACCGGCAATCTTCCGCGCCGCAGAACACGTACCGGCAGTCTGCTCCCCCAAAAGTGAAGAAGGGTTTCCCTTGGAAACGAGCCTTTGCTGCGGCGCTGACCGTGGCCATCGGCTATAATGTGGTCAGCAGTGTGATAGGGACAGAAACGATAGAGCGGGTGGATTTCGTGCAGCCGTCGGAGCCGAAGCAAGTATCTTCCGACAAAGGATCGCAGTACCTGGAAGATTTCTGCGGTGACTGGTGGAGCGCGGACGAAGATGAAGAGATCGGGCAGGTCGTGATGCGGGTCTGGGAGGAAGACAAAGCCGCGTGCATGCGCGTCAATGATTACGCTGATACCTCGGATGTGTACAAGGACAAAAAATATAACATTAAGGGGGGCACAGTCCTTACGATTAAGGATAAAAAGCTGCCGGAAGGTTCGGTCGATCTGATCTTTGACAACTCGAGTAAACGGGATCGTCTCACCGCGACGATAGACGGAAAAACAAGGCATTTTATAAGAGAGGATGCGGAGTCAGTCAAGCTGAAAAAGTTCCTGGGGCTGTGGTCCAGTGTATACAAAGGCATCCGGGGCGGTGAGATCCTGGCATACAGGGACGGACATCTCATGCTGAACGAGCTCAGCCATGAGAACCGGAGCACGGAGGGCATCATTCTGGACAGATACGTTTTTGCCGACAGCCGGACGATACACGTATATGATCTCGGACTGAAGGGAGGAATGGTCACCTATCAGCTGAAGGACGATACTCATATGACCTCTGAAAACGGAGAGGGAGAGATTTCGGAGTTCACGCTGGTGGAATCGGCGAACTACATGCAGATGAAAGCCAAAAAGGCAAATCCCCCGTCTCCTGACTCCGGCGGATTGAAGCCCCTCGGTTCCTCCCCCGTCACAGGGCAGGTAGATCTCTACGAAAAAAGCAAAAAAATTCAGGAAGAGAACAAGAAGAGAATGGAGCAGGAGAAAAAGAAAAAAGGAAAATAAAGCATCCTGAAAAAGGAAAAGAGCTGAAAACAAGGCACAGAAATAGAGCGGTTAGGCCCGGAATGAAGCGGGCCGCCGCTCTTTTGCTTTTGTCTTTCCGATAACGGATGTACTTTTTGTTTTGTTCTTCCGTTAACCGTTGTACTCTTCGGAGCTTCCCCAGATGGTCCGCATCGGCGGGTTCGCCCGGAGTTCGGAAATGAGGGATTTCATGAACTGCACGCAGTCGCCTTCCACAGCGTAGTCAGCGGAAGCGAAGATCTGCGCGGAGGGGTCCTTGTTCACCGCGATGACCTGCTTCGCGCCGGTGATGCCGGCGGTGTGCTGCACGGCGCCGGAGACCCCGATACTGACCAGAAGATCCGGGGCGACGGAGCAGCCGGTCTGGCCGACCTGACGGAAGCTGTCGCACCAGCCGTTTTCCACCAGCGGACGGGAGCAGCCCCAGTCAGCATCCAGAAGCGCGGCAAGCTCCTCCACCAGAGCAAGGTTCTTTTTGAGGCCGATACCGCGGCCGGCGATGACGAGGCGCTTGGCGCCTGCGATGGAGCGGCCGTCACGGCGGGCTTCCGTGCGGAGCACCTTGACTCGCGGCTCTTCTATGGGCTGCCAGATACGTTCGATGCTGCCGCCCCGGGTAAAATCAGGAACGGGGCGCGTAAAGACACCGGGCCGCACCGTCGCCATCTGCGGGCGCATGACCGGACATATGATCTCCGCCATCAGGCTGCCGCCGAAAGCGGGCCGCACCTGCTTTAAGAATCCGCTCTCCGGATCGATGGAGAGGGAAGTGCAGTCCGCAGTGAGGCCGGTCCCAAGGTGGGCGGCCAGACGGGGCGCCAGGGAGCGGCCGAAGGGAGTGGCGCCGAAGAGAAGGATATCCGGCTGTTCCCGGGATACAAGGCTGTAGAGGATCTTCTCATAGGGGAGTTCCATGGGCAGCCTGAGAGTTACATGAGTGACCAGAAAAACATGGTCCGCCCCTGCGGCGATCAGTTCTTCCGCGCTGCTGGCCCGGAGGTCGCCGATCACTGCCGCGGTGACACGGAAGCCGTTCTCATCCGCCAGCTTTCTGGCAGTGCCCAGCAGCTCAAAAGCCACCGGATGAATGACGCCGGCATGCTGTTCCGCGTATACCCAGATCTCGCTTTTCCTTTGATTGAAGTTCATCCTATTATTCTCCCGATGATGTCTCTGATTTTCACGGCTGCTTCCTTCGGGGTGCCCGTGATGCGTTCCGCGGTGGTCTTAAAATCCGGCGTAAAGGTCCGGACCACCTGGGTCGCCGAGCCCATTTTCCCCAGAAGGGCCACGTCCGCGTTGAGTTCTGCTGCGCCGAGGACCCGGACCTGATGCTGTTCCGCCTTCCGGATGCCCCTGATGGAGGGGAGCCTTAAGACGTTGATATCCTTGGAGACAGTGATCAGGGCGGGAAGCTGCACCTTCAGGGTCTGCCTTCCTTCCGCCGCGATGCACTCGACGATGAGGTAAGTCCCTTCCGGGTCCACTTCCACGATCTTCAGCACGTTGGAGACGTGGGGAAGCTTCAGAGTTTCCGCCAGCTCCGGTCCGATCTGGGCGGTATCGCCGTCCACAGCCATGTGGCCGCAGATGATCAGCGAAGCGCTTCCGCTCCGGTATCCGATCTCCCGGACTCCCAGGGCGAGGGAGCGGGAGGTGGCGATGGTGTCAGCGCCGGCAAAGGCGCGGTCCGTCAGCAGGACGCCTTCGTCCACGCCGCGGGCAATGAGGTCCTTCAGCATTTTTTCCACCGAGGGAACGCCCATGCTGAGGGCAGTGACTGTGCAGAAGGGGCTGACGGTCTGTCCGTCCTGGGCAGCCGTCTGTCCGGCGAACCCGTCCCTGATCTGCAGGGCGGCTTCCACCGCGAAAGCGTCATAGGGATTCAGGATCGAGGAGCCTGCGCTGCGCACCAGGGTCTTCGTCACAGGGTCCAGCTTTGCCTGGGCGCCGGCGGGGACCTGTTTTACGCAGACGACCATGTTGAAGGTCTTTTTTCCGGTATTCATACTGCCGTTCATGCGCGCGCCTCCTTTCTGATCTCATCCAGGATCTCTTCTGGGAACAGATTTCCCCGGGCCAGCATCAGGGACGGGTCGAAGGCGGCCTTCACCGCCGCCATTTCCAGGAGGCCTTCTTTTCCGTACATGATACGGAGGAAGTCACGCTTGATCTTACCCACGCCGTGCTCCGCGGAGACCGCGCCGCCGAGGGAAGTGATTCTCTCTGCCCAGCGGCTGAAGAGCGCCTTTCCTCTGACATGCTCCTCGTGATTGGCGGGGATGATGTTCACGTGCAGGTGGTTGCTTCCGATGTGTCCCCAGGTGGCGGAGTCGAACCCTTCTTCCGCAAGGGTCTGCCGGTAAAACTTGACGATGTCCGAAAGCTTTCCGTCCGGTACGGACATATCGGAGCCGAGCTTGGTGATGGTGGGATCCGACTGCCTGCGGACGTCGATCAGCATGTTGGTGCTCTCCGGGACCGCATGGCGGAAGAAGATCAGCAGGTTCTTATCTTTCTCGTCCCGGGCGACCCAGGTATCTGCCTCGCTGCTGCCGCATTTCGTGAGGACGTCGCCGATCCTGTAGAGAGTCTCCATGGCTTCTTCTTCCGAACCGCAGTGAAGCTCCACATAGATGCAGCATCCCGCGTCTTCGGGGATCACCGGCAGGGAAGAGAAGGCGGCGTTGTTCGCCTTCTGGTTCCGGAGGATCTGCAGGGCGTTTCCGTCAAAATATTCAATGGCTGCGGCGTTCTTTATTTCCGGGCGCAGAGTTTCCGTAAAGCGGATCGCCATGGGCTCGTCCTTGAAAAAGACACTGACCGCCCAGATGACCTTCGGCTTCGGAATAAGCTTCAGAGTCAGCTCTGTCAGAACGCCGAGGGTACCGTCGGAGCCGATGATCAGGTCGATGGCGTCCATATCGTCCGCGGCGAAATATCCGGAGGCATTCTTGCAGGAGGGCATCTGGTAAGAAGGAAGCTTGGCTTCGATCACCCGGCCGCTCTCAGTGCGGACCCGGAGGATGCGCCCCTCTGCAAAGCATTCTCCGCGGCGCAGGGAAAGCACGTCCCCGTCAGTGAGCGCCAGCTTGAGTCCCTGGACATAGGGCCGCATGGGACCGTAGAGATAGCTCCGGGAGCCGGAAGCGTTGCAGGCGGCGATACCGCCCAGAAAAGCGGAGCTTTCCGTGGGATCCGGCGGGAAGAACTGCTCCGGCGCCATCTTGAAATGTTCATATACCGTCAGGGAGTCCTCGTCCCAGCCTTCTGTCGGGAGGCTCTTTTCTGCCAGAAGCGACCGCAGCCTGGAAAGCGGGATAGCCGGCTGCACGCGGATCAGAAAGCTGCCGTCCTTCGCGATTTCCATGCCGAGGAAGCGGTCCAGTCCGGAGGTGTTGAGAATATGGCCGCCGTAGGGGACGCATCCGCCGGTCAGTCCGGTCCGGGCGCCCTGAACAGTGACGGGAATGCCCTTACCGCAGTAGTTCTTCAGGTCTTCTGAGACTTCCTCCTCCGACTTCGGGAAGGAGATGGAGTCTGCGTATCCGGTAGTACGGGATTCATCCTTCAGGTACTGCCGGTATGTATCACGAAAACTGTCGTCCATTCGTGCTGCTTCTCCTTTGTGTCATATCAATCTGTATTTGTTCAGCACTTGGATCTCAGGCCGATCTGAGGTCCGGATCCCCGATACTGAATGTTTATAAAACATTAAGAGTAAAAATACACGATAGATTGTCCATAGTCAAGCGTCATAATGTACAGAATGAGTAATAATTCCGAAATGGTAAAGGCGCGAAGCGACCCGAGCGTAGGGTGCCGGCTAAATGAGGACATGGAAAAAGTTCACGAAGGCCGCGGAATGGAGTATACTGATTTTATCACGGTTATATATAAACAATAAACAGCGCGGAATCGGCTTTCGGCGGGTGCACCGTATCAAGAAGGGGGAAAAAGAAAGTGAAGCAGTACAGGATCGTTTCACCGGAAGAGGCAGTCAAGGCAGTGCGGGACGGAGACTGGGTGGACTATGGTTTCGGCGCAGGTTATCCGGAGCTTCTGGACAAAGCGCTGGCCGCCCGCAAGGGAGAAGTAAAGGATGTGAAGATCCGTGGCGGCCTGGTGATCCGGCCGCGGATCGAGGTGATCGAAGCGGATCCGGAGCAGGAATCCTTTTCTTATTACAGCTGGCATATCGGGGATTATGAGCGGAAGATGCAGTCGAAGGGGCTGGTGCGTTTCATGCCGGTGATGCTCCGCTCTCTGCCGGTGCTGTACCGGAATCACATCCGGGTGGATGTGGCTTTTGTACCGGTTTCGAGACCGGACGATGAGGGCTACTGCGGTCTCGGCATCTCCAACTACACCTGGAGGGTCATCTTTGAAAATGCCCGCACCGTCATTTTTGAGATCAATGAACATTATCCGCGTCTGCAGGGCGTGGAGGGCTCCCACCGTGTCCACCTGAGCGAGGCGGACTATGTGGTGGAGGGCTTCCACGAGCCGATGCCGGAGCGGAGTTACAAGGCTGCGTCGGAGACGGACCGCCGCATCGCGGAGCTGGTGGTGGCGGAGATCCCGGACGGGGCAGTGCTTTCCCTGGGCGTGGGCGGCGTTCCTTTCACCGTGGCGAACATGGTGGCGGAGTCGGACCTGAAGGACATCGGCTGCCACACCGGCACCATCAGCGACGCCTTTCTGGCGCTGTACAAGGCAGGAAAGCTCACCAATGCGCGGAAAGAATTTGACACCGGCCTCTCCACCTGGAATCTGGCCATGGGTTCCCAGGAACTATACGACTGGCTGGACGCGGAGCCGGAGCTGTTCCACCCTGGCGACCTGGACTACGTCCACGATCCCTACCGCATCGCGTCCATGAAGAACGTCATCAGCATCAACGGCGGCGTGCAGCTGGACCTCATGGGTCAGGAGAACGGCGAATCCGCGGGAACACGCCAGCTGTCCGGCATCGGCGGCCAGATGGATTTCCTGGAGGGCGCCTACCGCTCCCTGGGCGGAAAGGGCTTTGTCTGCATGAATTCCTCCCGCGTGACGAAGGACGGCATGCGGAAGTCCAACATCGTCCCCTTTATTCCCGGCGGCTCCACTGTCTCCGCGCCCCGCACCATGATCCAGTACGTGGCCACGGAGTACGGTGTGGTGAAGCTTTCGGGGCTGTCCCTCAGGGAGCGGGCGGAGGCCATGATCTCTGTGGCGCATCCCGATTTCCGGGCGGAGCTTTCCAAGTACGCGGAGGAAAATTTTAAATAATACAGCACCCCAGGAAATATGAGTAAAATCTGAATGGAAAGCTTGCTTTTCAGGCAGATTTTACTCATATTTCCGAGGTGGCCAAGGCGCGAAACGCCTCTGGACACCAAAAACGAGGGATGCGAAGCATCCCGAGTCTGGGGTGAAAGGAGAACAACCCATGATCAAAGCAGTGATCTTTGACATCGACGGAACGCTCTACGACTACGAAAGTGCGAACGCGGTGTCCATGAAAGAGCTCTCGGCCTATGCGGAGAAGCATTTCGGCTGGGAACCGGGGCGCTTTCCCGAGGAGGCGCGCCGCATGATGAAGCGGCTGCACGGTGAAATGGGTGATGTGGCGGCCTGCCACAACCGGCTGATCCGCTACCAGAACATGCTGGAAGAGTACGGCCTGCCCCTGCAGCCCCACGCGATGAAGCTTTATGAGCTGTACTGGGAGACCTTGATGAAAGCGTCGGCGCCGTCCCCGGGGGCGGAAGAGACGATGCGGGAGCTGAAGAAGAGGGGCGTCCGCATCGGCATCGGTACGGATATGACCGCCTGGATCCAGTTCATCAAGCTGGAGCGGCTGGGGCTCCTCGGGTATGTGGATTTTATCGTCACCAGCGAAGAGGCGGGTGTGGAGAAACCGGACCAGAGACTGTTCAGTCTATGCATAAAGAAAGCGGGGGCCGCCCCGGAGGAGTGCATTTTTGTCGGGGACAGCTTCCCGAAGGATTACTGCGGAGCCATGCAGGCCGGAATGAAAGCCCTTTGGTTCGCGCCGGCGGGAAAGAACGTGGCTCTGGATACACCGGAAAAGGCCGCGGCGGAGCGGATCGCGGCCCTGCCGGAGATCCTGAAATACTGAGGGATCCGGAGGCCCTGGAATACCGGCAGACCCGGAGACCACGGAATATTGAGGAAAAAAACAGAGAGCGCAGCATCAGCCTGCGCTCTCTGTACTGTACTATTTTTCCTCTTCTTCTTTGTTCCAGATGTCGTATTCCAGGATCTGGTCCGGACTGAAGTCTTCCAGCTGCAGATAATACTCGGCGCTGTCCACCAGGGCCTGAAGCGGGAGATAGCCCACGACTTCGCTGGATACTGCGCGGACGCCGTAGCGGGCGGCCTCCATCTTTACCGTTTCGAAAACGGTGTAGAGAGAGGTCCTGCTGAAATCCGTCAGGTTGACGGAGACCTGGGCGCTGTTCCTGCCTTCAGGAACGATGCCCATGGCCTTGACAAAGCGGTATCCGCCGTCGGACCCGCGGATCTTTCGGGCAATGCTGCGGGCGGTCTCCAGGCTGGAGGTGTCGAGATTTACGTTATAGTAAATGATAGGCATCCTGGCGCCGATGGCGGCCGCGCCTCCAGTGGGATGCGGGGAAGCGGGACCGTAGTCCGGGATCCAGAGAGGATCCTTCATTTTCCCGGCAAGTCCTTCGTACTGTCCTGCCCGGATATCGGAAAGGGAGACCCGGTGAGGCGCGGAGGCAGAGGCTTCGTAAAGATAAAATGGAAAGCTGAACTGCTCCGCCGCGCGCTGTGCCACTTCCTTTGCCAGAGCGTCCGCGTCCTGGAGCGTGGCTCCGCGGACAGGAATAAAGGGAATGACATCCACGCAGCCGATGCGGGGATGCTTTCCTTCGTGTATGTTCATATCTATCAAGTCGATGGAACGTCCGATGGCGTCCACCATGGCTTCCTTCATTGCTTCCGGTCCGCCGATGACAACGGCGACAGAACGGTTGTGGTCCGGGTCGGTCGAGTAGTCAAGGAGCTTCAGACCTGGCCTGCCGCGGAATGCGTCGACGATCTGCTCCACCTTTTTGAGATCCCGGCCTTCGCTGAAATTGGGGATGGACTGGATCAGCATCTGTTTCTGCATAATTTTTCCTTCCTTCACAGAAATGGCGGCTGCCCGGTACCCGGCGGACTGCCGCTGTCCCACTATCTTAGGCGGAGAAGAGAGGAAAAGTCAAGAGGACAGAAACACCGAAAAACAGTCACAGGAGGAAAAGATGATGTTAAAAGCCTTGCTTCTCCAGACGCCTTTGATTCTGCTGGACGGGCAGCAGGTATCTTTCCCGGTGAAACGGGCGGAGGCGCTGCTTTACTACATGCTGGTGCGGAAGACTGCCAGCAGGCAGGAGCTGATATCGCTGCTCTGGGAGGACTGTGACGAGGCGGCAGGACTTAAGAACCTGAGGAATACTCTCTACAGCCTCAAGAAGGTCCTGGGGGGAGAGTTCCTTCTTTCTCCCCGGAAGTCCCTGCTGGTGGTAAATGAGTCCTGGGAGACCGACTGTGACTACGACCATCTGGTCCGGGAGCGGATCATCCCGGAAAACGCAGGAGAATTCCTGCAGGGTTTTTCCCTGAAACGCGCCTTCGCCTTCGAAGAATGGGTCCGGTCCGTGCGGGAAAAGACCCGGGAGATCTTCCTGGGAGAACTGATCCGGCGGGCGGAAGAAGCAGAGCGGGAGGACCCCAGGGAAGCGGCTCGGCTGTGCCGGGAATACCTGCGTGAAGATCCGTACCATGAAGGGATGACCTGTCTTCTGATGCGCTGCTGCAGTGCCGGAGGAGAGTATGAGAAGGCGGCCCGGGTGTTCCAGCAGCTGAAAAAGCTTCTCCAGGAAGAACTGGGTATTCTGCCCCAGGAGAGCACGACGGCGCTTTACTACAGCATCATGAACCGCTGGAACGAGGCGTCGAATAGCGGCGCTGATCCGGAGCGTCCGGTTCTCCCGGCGGGACGGGAGCGGATCCTGGAGATCCTGGTGGCGGCGAGGGAAGCGCTGGCGCGGAGCGACCTTGACCGCAGCGCCTGTCTCCTGACAGGTGAAGCCGGCAGCGGCAAAAGCGAGCTGATCCAGAGCTTCCTGGGCTGGACGGATCTCAGCGGAATGTACGTGGTCAGGACCGACTGCCTTCAGTCTGAGGAACAGTTCCCCCTTCTGCCGTGGAAAAGGCTGACGAGGCAGCTGTGGGATCTGGCGGCGGATGAAGGACTGGCGCTGCCCATCCGTACCCAGGCGGAGCTTGGGGAGATGGAAGAGAGCGGCGGAGCTTTCCGCAAGGAGACCCTTCAGATCCTGCTGCGGGAACTTCTCCGGAAGCGCCGGATCCTGCTGATCCTGGAGAATATCCAGTGGCTGGATACCGCAGGCGGGACATTGCTGGAACATCTGCTTTATTCCGCGGAACTGAAGGGGATCATGGCAGTGCTGAGCTGCCGGGATGACTATAAATTCGGCATCCGGAAGATTCTGGAAGGAATGGAACGGAAAGGCGTGCTGCTGCGGCTGAAACTTCAGCCTTTGAACGGAGAAGAGATCAGATTTCTGATCGCCAGGGAACTGGGAGACGAAAAAGCCGCGGAATATTCGGAGCGCTTCCTCCGGGAGAGCGGCGGTAACCTGGTCCTTCTGGAGGAGCTGATCAGGAAATCGAAGGACCGGACGCCGGAAGAACTGTCAGAACCGGGAAAGCTCCTGGGGGAAGAAATCTCTTCCCTGCCTGAGAACGCTCTTCGGATCGCGAAGCTTCTTTCGCTGTTTCCCGAGCAGCTTTCCGGAAGTGTGCTGCTGAAGCTTTCCGGAGGGGACGACCGCATGCTGACCGGAGGCGTGGATGTCCTCCGGAGAAAAGGTCTGATCGAGGAGCACCATGGCGGAAAAGACGATTTTTACCGCTTCCGTCACAGCCGGATCCGGGAGCTTGTGTATGAGATGACGCCGGCCAGAGAAAAAAGGACCGCTTACGCGCACATGGCTTCGATCCTGGAAAAAGAAGGTAATCCGGGGGACAGCAGGGATCTGCGGGAGACTGCGCAGTGCTTTGAACTGGCGAAGATGCCTGACAAGGCCCTTCCCTACCGCGCGGCGGCATTGTCTCTGGAATGCTCCCGGGCATTTGTGCCCTTTTCCTGGTACGGAGGAGGAGAACTGAAGATTCCAGACCGGGAAGAGATAAGACAGGAGGCAGAAGCGTTGTTCCGCCAGCTCGATGAGCTGCGGGGCCAGGGGATGGAAGAAGCAGCTGCGGTCCATACAGAGTGTCTGGTGCTGGAGGCTGCGGGAACCGAGGCGGCGACCCGGGGAGATATGAAGCAGGGAAATGAGCTCCTGGGGAGGATCAGCGGACTGGAGGACAGGGGGAGACGTTTCCTTCGCGTCCGGATCTGCTATCTTCTTTCCCAGCTGGCGGTGTACCGGCAGAATCCGGACCTGGCGGAGCATTACGTCTCAGCGGGAATGCGGAGCCTGACAGACATCGGAGATCCTCTCCGGACCGCCGCCTTTCAGAGGCTCAGAGGCTGCTGCTTCTGCCTCAGGCAGTCCTACGACAAGGCCGCCTATTATCATCTGGAGGCAGTGGATCTTCTGGAAAAACAGCCGCAGACCACGGAAGTGAAGCTGCAGCTGGCAGCCGCTTACGCGGACCTGGCCAGAGTCTACCGCCACAAAAACGGATACGCGGAGGCATCAGCCTGTTTTAAAAAGGCGCTTTCACTGGCGGACGGTGAAAACTGGCCCGGTCTTACCTGGGTCTATGTCCACTACGGAAGAACGGTTTTTGCCCTGGAGGATCACAGAAAAGCCCGGGAGCTGTTCCGGACAGCTCTGGATATATCGGGAAAGAACGGAGAGCTTCCCGGAAGAGGAGCGGCGGCGGCCTATCTGGCTTATTACGCTGCGGAGGACTGCGACAGCGCAGCTGCGGAAAAGTATCTTTCCGAGGCGGAAGAATGCTGCGGAAAGATGGGATCTCCCCTGGAACAGGGGATCCTTTCCTTCGTCTCCATGACCATGAGGCAGAAGGCGGAACTGGAAGGAAGAACAGAAGGCACAGGTACGGGTCTGCTGAAAGAAACCGCGGAACAGTATGCCAGAAAGGGACTGCGGCATTTATCCGGGATCCCGGATGTTTTCGAAGCAGAGCTGATCCGCCGCGCGCTGCGTCAGGGAATATCTGCAAAAACAAGCTTCCGGGCAAACGAGCTGTACAGCAAGACGAAACACTTCATGACGGAGTAAAACAGTATCAGAGTCCCGTGGGACCCCGGGGCATACCCCCTTTTTGGACGATTCTTGGACGCCTGTCAGGTATAATGACAGGACAGCAGTAAGAATACTGTCAGAAAAGGGGGTAACTTATGTCTTTTGAAACTGTTGAAGGTACATTGAATATCAGCTGTACGATGGTCATGACGACGGCGCTGGCCGCGATCCTGCTCCTGATCGGCTTCTGGATCCGGAAGAAAGTGAGCTTCCTCACGAAGTACTGTATTCCGGCTCCTGTGGTGGGCGGCTTCCTG
>JAFSYO010000062.1 GCA_017449925.1 Stomatobaculum sp. | reverse complement strand
CCGGAGGAAGAGAAGAGAGGTCAGTATGATCAAGGGATTACAGGAAGTAATGGAAGCTGTCCGCCAGGCAAAGGCGGATCTGGAAGCAAACGGAGGACTGAAGCAGGTGGTGTTCGTCGCCTGCGGCGGCTCGCTGGCATCTTCGTATCCGGCGAGATATCTCCTGAACGAAGAGGGCGGGATCCGCGTACAGGCCTACAACGCCAGCGAATTCGTGAATGCCACGCCCCGGAATATCGACAGCCGCACTCTGGTGATCGGAACTTCCACCAAGGCGACGGCGGAAACGGTGGAGGCCCTGAAAAAGGCAGACAGCCTGGGGGCGGTGACGATCGCTCTTTCCGGTTCAGCGGATTCCGAGACGGCAAAAGCCGGACGCTATAAAATCGTTTACAACCACGCCGATGAGTGGTACAAGGACCAGAGCCTTGTGCACACCAACAGCATGGGTACAGCATTGAAGCTGGCATTCGTACTTCTGAAGGAGTATGAGAACTATCCCTATTACGAGCAGGCTATCCGCGGGTTTGAACAGCTGGAGGAGATCTACGGAAAAGCGCGGGAGGACCTGAAGCCGGCGGCGGCAAAGTTCGCGATGACATATAAAGACGACAAAATCTGGAATGTCATGTCCAGCGGCGCCGCGTGGGAGGTTTCCTACAGTGATGCTTTCTGCTTCTTCCAGGAGATGCAGACAGTCCACTGCGTACCGGTCCATTCCGGGGAATATTTCCACGGCGCTTTTGAAACTACGGACAAGGACCTGGCGATCCTTCTCTGGAAGAGCGTGGGACGTACGCGACCGGTGGATGAGAGAGCGGAGCGTTTCCTGAACAAGTTTGCGGGACATCACTGGGTCGTCGATGCAAAAGAACTGGGCCTGGACCAGATCGATGAGCATGTGGCGGAATATTTCAACGCCTCGCTGATGCATCCGATCTCAAAGCAGATGATCGCGGCCATGGGAGACGTGCGGATGCATCCTATGACATACAGAAGATATATGTGGAAATTTGAATACTGATGTTCTGTATCCGGAAAGAGACCGCGGGCGGTCTCTTTCTTTTTCAGCGCTGTAGGTAAAGCTTGTTATTTTTCAGGTGCTGTTATAGAATAGTACAAGGGTGACATAACATTATAAGATGTAATTTCGAAGAAACGAGGACAATTATGAGCACAGCAATGGAATACAACAGCGTGATACCATTATACGCTCAGATCGTTGAATATTTGAGAAAGGACATTGCTGCGAATGTGTTCGGACGGAATGGGAGGATCCCGACAGAGGCGGAACTTTCGGAAAAATACGGAGTGAGCCGTATTACGGTCCGCCGCGCAGTGGATGAACTGGTGAGCCAGGGCCTGGTGGAAAAAAAGCAGGGGAAGGGAACTTTTGTGACTGCGCCCAGGTTTTCCCGCAGGCTGGACAGCGGACCCCTGAGTTTCAGTGAAATGTGCGAGGCAAACGGCCTGACACCCGGAGCGAGGATCCTGGAAACAGGAATCCTGATCCCGAAGTCGCCGTCGGTGAAGGAGCAGCTTCATCTGAAGGAAGGGGAGTCGGCTGTTTATATATCCAGACTCCGCACCGGCAACGGGAAACCGCTGGCTTATGAGGAAAACTATTATCCTATGGAGTATTCGGATCTCCTGTCCATTGATCTGGAGCACATGTCCACCTATCGTTATCTCCGGGAAGTCCGGGGGGTAGAATTGAGGTCTACCACGATCCGCCTGAACATCACGAAGGCAAGCACGAAGATGGCGAAGATCCTGGGGGTGGCCCGGAATTCTGCCTTGCTGGAATTCAAGGGATGTGTGGTGAACGGAGAAGGAAAGCCGGTCCATACCAGCTACCAGTGCGGATACGGCGAGAATTTCGAATTCATTATCCGCTGAAAAAAAGCGTGGGACCGGGGAAGAGCGGCAGCGGAACAGGCAGGAGGGATTCTTATGTTTTTCTTCATCGGAATGCATACCTCGGAAAAGGACTTTGGCATTGAAGGCTACCATACCTGCACCCGGTGCGGCCATGTTGGAAACTGGCACCTTATCAAGGCGACCACCTGGCTAATCCTCCTGATCCTGCCGATTCCGATTAAAGTGCGGTATTTCAGCAGGTGTCCCGGCTGCGGCGGCACTGCGGAAATGACGAAGGAAGAGTTCCGGGAAGCAGTGCGGCAGAGAGGCGGAGAGCTTTGAGGAGAAGATTTTATGGCGAACAGAGATGATTTTAAGACAGTACCTCAGGATTACGTCAGGATCCTGACGGAACGGTTCCCGGAGCTTGTTCCGGTGGAGAAGGATATCCGGGAGGCTCTCCAGATCCTCATCACTTGTTTTGAGAACGGCGGAAAGGTGCTGGCGGGAGGGAACGGCGGAAGTGCCGCGGACTGTGAGCACTTTGCCGGCGAGCTGATGAAGAGTTTCGCGAAGAAGCGCCGCATTTCTCCGGCGGAGGCCGCTGTGCTGCGGGAATTGAATCCGGAGCGGGGCGCGCGGCTGGCGGAGGAACTGGAGCAGGCGCTGCCCGTCATCGTAGTCTCGGCCCATGTGGGACTGACCACGGCCTACGCGAACGATAAGAACTGGCTGACAGGATATGCCCAGCAGGTATACGGCTACGGTAAGCCCGGAGATGTGCTGTTCGCGATCACGACTTCCGGCAACTCCGCGAACCTTCTTTACGCGGTGGATGCCGCCCACGCCAGGGGCATGAAGGTCATCGCCCTCACGGGGCGCGGCGGCGGCGAGATCGGGAAGATCGCCGACTGTTCCATTATCGTTCCCAAGAAGGAGACTTACCAGATCCAGGAGCTTCATCTGCCGGTGTACCATGCCCTCTGCCTGCAGATCGAAGAACATTTCTTCCCGGTGTAAAGTTCAGGCAGAAAAGAGGGAAGAGGAATGTCGGAAAAAGAACAAAGGCCCAGGCACAGCTTTGCGGTCTGCGCCTACGGCGAGTCGCCTTACCTGGAGGGGTGTCTTCGATCCCTGAAGGCCCAGACAGTGTCCTCGGAACTGCTGATCTGCACCTCCACGCCGAACGGTCACATAAGCCGCCTTTCGGAGAAATACGGAATCCCGCTGATGGTTCGGGATCTTCAGCGGGACGGAGGCGTCAGAGGTATCGGGGCGGACTGGAACTATGCGTTCCGTTCAGCCCGGGGAGAATTCGTGACTTTGGCGCATCAGGACGACATATATGAAAAGCATTACACAGAGACGATCCTTAAGACGGCGGAGCAGTGGCCGGACATGGATCTTTTTGCCTGCGCTTCCGTGACAGTGAAAAACGGGAGGCCGGAAAAATTCCCGGGCGTTCCGGAGATCGTGAAGACAGTGCTGCGGTTTCCGCTCCGGTTCAGGGGTCTCGCTCATCTGACCTGGGTAAAGCGCCTTGCGCTCCGCTTTGGAAATCCCGTGATCTGTCCCTCTGTTTCCTACAGAAAAGATACCGTCAGCGCCTTCCGGACAGCACCTTTTCAGGAAGACAGGAAATTTATCCTGGACTGGGAATTTCTGTTTGACTTTGCCGCGGAGAGCGGCAGATGGATCTGCGAGGAATCACCGCTGATGTTCTACCGGGTCCACGACGGGGCGGCCACCGCTGCCTGTATAGCAGATCACGCCCGGGAGAAAGAAGAGAAGGAGATGTTCCGGAGGCTCTGGCCCGAATGGGCTGCGGACCTGATCCTTCAC
This sequence comes from Stomatobaculum sp., assembly GCA_017449925.1. Next base: position 2,151 of record JAFSYO010000062.1, on the reverse strand, counting down.
TGGTACAGGAGATCCTATGACGCTTACAAATCATAATCCGGATCAGCGCGGGGAAACAGGACCGCGCTTTAAAAAAGCGGGGGAGACGGTCGTCTTCAGCGTTGCGCTGGGACTGACGGTCCCTTCGCTTTTGCTGCTTTGGAGATCCGGTTTTCTCTATGAACAGCTCTCGGACTGGCGGACTCCCGTGATGTATCTGGAGCTTATTCTGGCGGCTGTTCTGCTGATCCTGGCGGACCGCTGTATCAGTGGACGCAGGGCCAGGGCAGTCACGGAGGCGCTGATCGTCTGCGGTTTTCTCTGGGCTCACCGCATTTTTCTGCCGCTTTTCGTCACGGGGATGTATTTTGCCGGACTGGCGGTCATCGGAGAAACAGTGCTCCTGCCCCTCAGGAAGAGGGAGGGGATCAGCCTTCCCGGAGATGTGCAGCGGGCGTCCCATGACTTTCTGACGGGCTGCGCAGTCATGATGGTCTTCCTCTGTTTCCTTTCCGGGATCCACGTCGGAGGGATCGGCACCGCCAGGAAAGCTGCGGCCTTTCTGATCCTCCTTGCTTTCCTGGTGCTCCAGCTTTTCCGGGTCAGCGGCCTGCTGCCTCTGCCCTACACGGCGGAAGGGCCGGACCGGGAACCGGCGGCAGCGGCTGACCGCATATTCGCGGCTGGGACAGGCGGCTGGGAGAAGGAGCGCAGGTTTCTTCTGTTCGGGATCCTGCTGATCCTGATGCTGCACGCCGGGCGCATGAACATCACCCTCGATTACGATTCCGTGCATTACGGCCTTCGTTCCGGATATATTCTGGACAACGGCATGGGGATCTTTGAGAACCTGGGGTCGGTGAACGCAGTTTATTTTTATCCGAAGGGCCTGGAGATCCTGGCGCTGCCACTTTCCGGAACGCCGACCTACGCCTTTGTGCTGAGCTTTTCCTTCTGGTGCGCCGTTTTTTTCCTGGTGCTGACAGGCGATCTGACTGCGCGCTGTTTCGGAAGCAGGGCGGGACTGCGGGCTGCTTTTCTGTGCGCCTGCATTCCGGGAATCATGAATCTTTCCACCTCCGCGAAAACGGATATGGTGACGCTTTTGTTTCAGATGATGTTCCTGGCAGAAATGCCGGCCCTGCTGGGAGGGAATGCCGGAGGGGAACCAGGGATCCGCTCCCTGTTCTGGGGACTGGCGGCCCTGGCGATGACGCTGGCGCTGAAGCCCACCGCCATCGCGTTTTCGGGACTCCTCTTCCTTTCCACGGCGGCCTTTCTTCTGCTTCACAGAAAAGAGATCACCTTCGGCTTCCTGCCGAAGCCCTGGGCCGCGGGACTGATCCTGTTCTTTCCCTGTATTGCTCTTCTCGGGGTGACGCTCCGCACAGTACACCTCACAGGTTATCCCCTGGTGACAGTCTTTACCGGGATATGGGAAAAGATCGGCTTTCACGGGCATTATCCGCTGGCGGTACAGGAAGTGCCTGACAGCTCGGCAGGGTACAGCGCCGCGGAACTGGCAGGGTTCCTTCTGCAGCGGATCGGGGCAGTGTTTGTGGCGCCTTCAGAGGATAAAGATCTTCATATCCTGATCGCCTGGGGGACCACGCTTTTTCCGGCACTGCTTCTTGCGGCGGCGATCCGGGCCGGACAGGAAGTCCGGGGGCGGGCCGGACAGGAAGCCCTGAGGAAAGATGCGGGACCGGGCCGTCTTCCTCTCAGATATCTTCTGTTCACCCTGGCCGTATTCCTTTGTTTTGATCTGGTGACGCTGAAGCTTCTGTACCAGGTGGACGGAAACTATTATGATCTGAGTTATGCGCTGGCGGCGGTGACCGCGGCGGCCCTCTGGGAGGGAGGTCTTCTAAGGGCGCTTACCCCGGCCATCGTGATGGCGCTGTTCATGACTTCCATCACCAACTGGGCCGGGGCCAGGGGGTTCACCGAACTGAAGCTGGATCACTACGGGTTCTACGATCATGAGTCAGATGTCATGAACTACATGATCCTGAATGCGAAGGAACCGATATACCGCTACCTTAAGAACGCCCCGCGGATCCATCTTCTGACCATGTCCGATGAGCCGGAGTGTTATCTGTATCCCTGCCGGGCGGAAAGCTACACGGATCTGGAGGGCAGCGGCGGCAACGTGCGTCTGGTGAAGACGCT
>JAFSYO010000009.1 GCA_017449925.1 Stomatobaculum sp. | reverse complement strand
CTTCAGCATCAGGTCCGTGTCCTGGTTCCGGTGCACGCTGTCCGGCCCGTTCTGATGGCAGCGCCCGTGGCAGAGGCGCACGGTGAGTCCGTACGCTTCGCTCTTCTTCCGGCTCGCCCCGTTGAAGATGTGGTGCGTATCCAGAGGATCGTCCATGCCGTTCCTGCCGCAGAGGAAGCAACACTCCCCTGTGTAGCCCGCCAGATATTTCGGTACCTTCTTCACAGTACAATCGCCTCCCTGATCTCCTCCATCGGGATGTGTCCGCTCTTGCAGATCTTCTCCAGATCCCCCAGCGTCAGCTGTCGGGGATCTTCGATTTTCTTCCGGATCGTCTTCGGGCTGTACCCGAGGACCGGCTCCAGGTTGCTGCCGTTGTATCCGTAGCTCCGGATCAGGCGCTGCATCTTCAGAAACGGGATCGGCCGCTCCTTCAGTCTCGGCATTCTTCTCACCTCCGCCCGCATCGATGTGGCACATAGCCCACGTCCGTCAGCTCGTCCGGATCTCCGTCCCGGAATCCCTGGACGTATTCCCCGGCCTGCGTGACGAACATCTCGTCCCCCTTCGGGCTCCACCAGAACGGGATCATCCCCGGCTCGCAGGGCTGCATCCGTCCCCGCTCCGTCCGGACCAGCGCGATCTCCTCTCCGCAGTACCGGCACTTCTTCAGGATCGGCTCGTTCGGATTCATCCCGCTTCCTCCCACAGGTTCGGGAACATCATCTTCATCTCCTCCACCGTGGCCGGCAGATCCGCGAACTCGTCCGCCTCCGCTCCGGCGAAGAGGATCGTCCCGCAGAATCTCAGGTTGCTCACCCGGCAGTTCGGCTGCAGACCGTACAGCCTGCCCTCCTCGTTGCAGATGATGACCAGATCCTCCGCCAGCGTCACGGTCTCGATGTATCCGTCCACGGCATTCTGCAGCGCTTCCAGCGTGTTCCCGATCTCCCGCTCCTCCGGCACCTTCCCCGGCTCCTTCACCAGGTCTCTGATCTTCTCCTTCATAGCTCTCCGTCCCTGAATCCATTCAGCTGCTCCTGCATCTTGCTGCCCATGTCCTGCAGCTGGGCGCAGGCCTCAGCCTCCTGCAGTTTGTACGTCGCTGCCTGCAGCATCTTCATCGCGTCGCTGAGGTTTACGATCAGTTCCTCCAGGCTGTGCATGGACTCCGCATCGATCAGCAGATCCAGCTCGTTGATGAGTCCGTCGATCTTCTTCTCGATCTGCGTCATCTTCTTTGCCCGATACTCGGTCATAGCTTTACCCCCCCCACGGTCTTTCTTCTCTCTTCATATGATTTCTCCTTTCTGTTGCGCTATGCAACTTCTGACGCAAAAAAATATCTGCCAAATTCACCTGAATAAATTCCAAGCATCGCAGCAATTTTGCGTGCTTCGTCCAGGTTCATCGGGCGGACACCGTTAATCTTCTGTGAAACTGTAGGCGCAGCGATACCCAGCGCTTCTGCAAAGTCTTTTTGCTGGATACCCTTCTCGTTCATGCGTTCCTTAATAAGTTGGGTATTCGGCATGTCTTCACCTCCTCTCGCTGTTGCGCTATGCAACTTTACTATAACATAGCACAGTGCCGGACGTTTGTCAATAGCGCTGTGCAAATTATTTTCCTTAATATATTGCGCACTGCAAACTATTATGGTATGATGTGTGCGATGGAGGTGATACTATGTTGACTAATATTGAGATCGGTTCCCGGATCAGCAGCACCCGTGACCTGCGTGGCCTCACGCTGGATGACGTCGCGTCACGTGTCGGCGTCGCGAAGTCCACGATCTCCCGCTATGAGAAGGGCACCATCACGAAGATCAAGCTCCCTGTTATCGAATCCATCGCCAAGGCGCTGGAGGTGGATCCCAACTGGCTGATCGGAAATACGGATCTCCCTGTGCCCGCTTCCTCTTTTACTCCTGTCGTTGTCCTTAAGCCGGACGAGCATGAGCTCGTCAGCTGCTACCGTTCCATGAATACGGAAGGTCAGACCGCTGCCCTCGCTGCCGTCCGTGGCCTCGCTGCCGTGGATATATATAAAAAGCGTGATTCTGCTCCCGACATTCTGGATCACGGATGACTGATCGTTTGGAGGTGTGCTTATGAATTCCAGTACCATTGGTCTGATAATCGGCGCCGGCCTGATCCTGCTGGTACTATATATTCTCTTTTATTCCGGCAAGCCGGATCCGGACGTGGCGCTTCAGGATGTCCTTCTCTTCGCTTACCCGAAGCAGTCTTATGTTGACATCTTTCGGCGCTGCGCAAACTCCGGATCCGAAATTCTGCTGTCTCTCCCCTGCCACTATGACGCGATCGAATTCTATGCTTTTCTCTACGCCATCGGTTTCGCTACCGTCTATCACGTTGGCGGCAATGCCGTGGAGTACGATCTCAGTCTGAAGATGTATATCGACAGCATCCTTCCCGTCGACAAGTCGAAGTTGCTGGATCTCCGCTGCGGTTTCTATATGGGTGTCTGTCAGGGTGCCGGCGTCCGTGGTGACTGGTCCCTGTCCGATCTCCCTCCTTCCATTCTCTCTGTCGCCATGCTCCGTGCTGCCGTCGCCTTCGGTGACTGTCTCACGAATCCGGAGCTGATCGACGACTATGACGGTGCGCCGGTTCTCGTCACTGATATTCGCAAGGCCGAGCGCTTCCAGCGCGGATTCACCGGCGACTTCTTTTCCCTTGTCCATACTTACTGCGTCATGCTCGCCGGCGGCGAATTCGATCCGCCGATCATTGAGGAGAGCAGGAATGACGAGGAGGACTATCCTTTTCTGTAATGAAAATCTATCTTGATGAATACGGCAACGTGATCGAGGATCCCGCTCTCGCCCTCGCCGGCAATGTGTATGTCTACGGTACAAAGCGCGGAGACTTCGTGTTCCCGATCGACGGAAAGATCCTCACCCTCACTGCCGAGGATCCCGAGCCAGAGGATAAGTGAGGCGGTGATCCCATGAATTGTAAATACTGCAGGCGGGAGATCCCCGCCAATTCCATGTTCTGCAACTGGTGTGGAAAGAAGCAGCTGAAGGAAAAGACGGAGATCTCCGTCGCTGCGCCCCGCCGGCTGAAGTCCGGCGCCTGGTTTGCTCAGGTGATGGTGAAGGGCCAGCGCATCCCGGTCTCCGGCAGCACGGAGGCGGAGTATTATGCCAAGGCCCGTGCAGCAAAGGCCGGCCTGATCGAAGCGAAGAAGCCGGACAACCGTCTCGTATCGGATCTTGTCAGCGAATACATCGCGGTGCGTGACGGAAAGATCTCGCCCGCCACGATCGACGGCTATCTCCGGAAGTCAAAGAATAATCTGCAGAGCCTGTACAGTCTCCGGATCAAGGACATGTCAAGGGAGAAGGTCCAGAAGGCCATCGACGCGGACGCGGTAAAGTATGCCGGCAAGTCCATCTGGGAAGCCTGGAGCCTTGTCAAGTCTGCCACCGGTCTCGACTACGAAGGGCTTGTGTTCCCGTCCACGAAGCCGAAGAAGAAGCCCCCGGTATATACCTCCGAAGATCTCCGGAAGCTGATCGTCGCTCTCTCTGACATCGGCGGCGAGGTGGAGTGTGCCGGCCTCCTGGCATCCTGGATGTCGCTGCGCCGCTCAGAGATCTTAGGTCTTCGCTGGGACGACGTCTTCCCCTCCGCGATCCGGGTGGAGAAAGCCAGAGTCTATGACAAGAACCACAAGCTCGTGGAAAAGGATACCAAGAACGACACCAGTGAGCGCATCATTCCGTGTGACGAATACATCCTCGGAAAGATCAATGCCCTGCCCCGTGACGGGGATCGCGTCTTCCGGATGTCCACGTCCGGGATCTGGAAAGGCATAACCACCGCCTGTGACCGCGCCGGCATCGAGCACGGGTATCTGCACGGGCTCCGGCACACCAACGCATCCATCATGGAGCTGCTCGGCATTGCCAATACCTATGCCAACAAGCGCGGTGGCTGGGCCTCGGATCATATTCGTGTAAACACCTATATCGCAGACATGCCGGAAGGCGACCGTGAGACCGCGCAGCAGGTGGACAACTACTTCCTCGGGCTCATCATGCAGGGCCCTCCAAGACCTCCAACTTCTAACGGAATTACTAACGGCAATAAAAGATACCAGTAATTACTGGGGTTTTGGCCTCGTCTTTCGGGGTTCGAGTCCCCGCTGGAGCACCAAACAAACAAGCCGCTGATTTCTTATGAATCGGCGGCTTGCCCCTATTTTACTTGGTTTTTCGCTGTTCTGTCATTCCCTGTTGTGTTCCCCTGTTCCCCTTCTTGTTAGTAATTTTCCCACCAAAATTACTAACAAATTACTAACGGATTACTAACGGAATCATCCCTCGGATTGTCTCCGGGGGATGATTCCGTTTCCTTATTTCTTCAGCAGGTACTTTTCTGCAGCACCCGGCGTCAGTCCGTCCTTCTTCAGCAGCTCGTCTTCCTCTTCGGTTGCTCCGTCCTGTTCGGTGTCCAGGATCTCGTCGGCCTCCTCCTGCGTCAGCTTGCCTTCCTTGACCAGCTGCAGGATCTGCTTCCGCGTCAGCTTCCGCTTGCGCCACTGATCGAGCACGTCGTCGAAGATGTCGCTGTGTTCGTAGACATCTACCGCTCCGGGTGTCAGTCCTCCGGATCCGCCTCCGCCGCCGCGTCTTCCGCCGTAGCCGCGTCCGCCTCCCCGGCCTCTGCCTCCGGACTTCTTCTTTCCGGATCCGCTCTTCGCGCTGCCGCCGTTCCTCCACGGTGCACGCTGGTCCAGACTCTTCTCGGAGTATCCTCCGTTGTCTCCGTCGCCGTATGCCATGGCCAGCGCGTCCTTCTGTTCGTCGGTCAGATCGAGGCTGTCGATGTATGCGAGCACCTTGTCCATCTTGCTGTACATGATCGTCGAGCCATTCTCGTTCTTGTCTCCCTTGATCGTCGCGACTTTCTTTACATAGTCCAGATAGGTGTGCTTGTCGATCTCGGTCCCGTTCAGTTCGCTCATGTAGATCTGTGCCTGCTTTGGTGTGATGGCGTCGAGGCTCATGTCGTTCCCGATGAAGTCCCACCTGGCCAGCGAGTTCTCTGCTGAATCTGCCGTCTTGCTGTAGTGGTAGTCCAGCATGATCTTCTTCATCTCGCTGCGGCTGTATCCTCCGTTGATGTACATATCCTGCAGGCTCGTCCTGTCGAGTTCCCTGCCGTAGTCTCTTCGGAATGCGATCTCCAGTGCCGTGTCCTCGGCATCCTCTCTTGTCTTGCCGCCGTACTTCATGAACATGTCCACGGCCTCGGCCTGTGTGATGTCCCCGTAGTAGAAGCTGTCGGCGAGGTCGCTGTACGCGATGCCGGTGTCGATCTCGCTGGTCCACTTTTGGATCTGCTTCTCTGCTTTCTCCTCAGCCTGCCCGCCGTAGGTCATCAGCATATCCTTGGCCTGTGCCCTGGTGATGTCCCCGTTCACGTAGGCTTCCTGGATTCCGCTGTACGGGATCCCGGTCTCCAGCTCGCAGGTCCACTTCTGCACGGTCTCCTCCGCCTTCCGCTCGATCATCCCGCCGTAGTCCATCAGCATCTTGACGGCCTCGTCCTTCGTGATCTGCTCGGTGTCTCCCTCGCCCAGGTACCGCTCCTGCACCTCGTCCGTCACAGCCTGCTGGATGTTGCTCTGCTTGAAGCGCAGATCCTCCAGTTCCTCCTTGGCTGCGTTGAAGGCTTCCATGTCCCCGGCGTTCATGGCGCTGATGAGGTTCGCGTACTTCTGCGGATTCGCCCAGACGTATGCCATCTGTCGCGCCTCGGTCTCGTCGTCCGCCAGCTCTTTCTTTATCAGCAGCTGTACAGCTTCGTCCTCTGTGAGGTAACCATCCTGCAGCGCATACTTGATGGACTTCTCCGGTCCCGGATCGTAGGTCTGGATCTTCAGTCCCGGTGCGATCTCGCCGACGGTGCTGTTCCAGATCGCCATCGCGTCCCGCAGCAGGTTCGCTGCCGGCAGTCCGGTCGTCTGCCCCACGCCCTTGAGGATGTTGTACATTTTTCCCCAGCCCGTCATGTTGCCGTTGTAGGTAATCTTGGTCGGCTCTTCCTGGATTCCGAGTGCCAGCCGCAGGCTCTCCCTTGCGATAAAGAACGACTTCGTGATGTTGGCCATCCACTCGGTGTCCATCCTGCCGGTTGTCTGTCCCTTCATGATGCTGAACAGATCCTTTACGATCGGCAGCTTGTTGTGCACCAGCAGATCTTCCATCAGATTCCCGTTCGGCAGCGCCTTGATGTCATCCCACAGCGTTGCATCCGGATCCTTGACGTTGAAGCCCAGCAGCTTCTCGGCGAAGCGCTCGAGGTAGTTGGCGTACTCGTCGTCGTCCCTTGCTGCATCTACCATGCTTTCCACGATGGATGCCAGGATCGCCGTCGCAGCGTACGCGCCCATTGTCCTCTGCACATATTTCCCGTTGTTCTTCCAGGCTTTTTCTCTGGCTTCCTTCAGATCCTGCTTGCTGTCCGGGTTCTTTCCTTCCATATTTTTCCTGACGTCGCTGTTGTACTTGTTGTACGCGCTCATCAGCATATTGAATGAAAGTGTCGGCTCTGACATGAATGCCGTCACCATGCCGGCATACGGGCCTTTCTGCCGCATCACGTGGCTGCGGGTCATGGTGGAGTCCATCACCTGCGTGCGGTATACGACATCGCGGAACCTCTTGTTTGTTGCTTCCATCAGCTCCTCGCCCGTGAGGCCCTTCGATTCCTGCTCTGCCTGGCAGGCATTCCACAGCGCGCCCCACGTCATCTTGTCGCCCATCTCCGCGCCTTTCATGGACGTCTCCCTGATCTTGTCCATCGTGGTGT
>JAFSYO010000061.1 GCA_017449925.1 Stomatobaculum sp. | reverse complement strand
GTTCTGGCCTTCACGGAGCGGGTCGCTTCCTGCGACCCCGCTCCCGGCGGCGGTTCCTGCGCGGCGCTGTACGGTTCTCTGGGTGCCGCGCTGACAGCGATGGTCGGCGGAATGACACAGAACAGAAAGAAATATGCTGAGTACGAGGAGCACGCGAAGGAAGTCGAGATGAAATGCGGGACGCTGCGCGAAAAGCTGGCGGACGTCATGGACCGCGACACGGACGCGTTCCTCCTGGTAAGCGATGCATACGCTCTTCCGAAGGCAACGGACGAAGAAAAGGCAGCCCGGAGTCTGGCGATCCAGGAAGGCCTGAAGGCCTGCACCAGGACGCCGCTGGAGATGATGGAACTGATGGGAGAGGCTGTTGAGCTGCTGGTCTCCATGATGGAGGGCTTCAACACGAACTGCGCCAGCGACCTCGGCGTGGCGGCGCTGTCCCTGAAAGCCGGCATCCTTGGTGCCTGGCTGAACGTAAAGATCAATACCGGCTCCCTGAAGGACAAAGCCTTCGCGGCAAATGCCGAGGCGAGAGGACAGGCGGTCCTGGACCGCGCGGTCCCCGCGGCGGACGACTGCTTCGCGAAACTCCTGAAGATGGTGGAAGGATAAGCCGGAACGCAGAAACAGGAGGAACGAAGGAGCCATGAGACATTTAAGACCGGCGGATTATACTGTCAGCGACTGGTCCGGAGGGAGGACCGTACAGCTCTCCATCGGACCGGAAGGTGAACGGTACGCGGACAGAAGATTTCTCTGGAGGATCAGCTCCGCGACGGTGGAGCTGGAGACCTCTGAATTCACCTCGCTTCCGGACTACGAGCGCCTGATCGCCCCGATCCGGGGAGAGATGATCCTTTCCCACAACGGGGGAGAGGAGATCCTGCTGCGCCCCTTCGAGGTGCACCGCTTCGACGGCGCGGATCTCACCGTCTCGAAGGGAAAGTGCACGGATTTCAACCTGATGCTCCGGAAAGGATGCATCACGGGTGAAATGCGCCCGATCCGCCTTGGAAGCGGCGAACAGCAGCGGATCGCTCCGGAAATGCCGGGAGATACGATGCTTCTGTACCTTGCGGAAGGAACTGCCAGGGTCCGGGCAGCCGGCGGCTCTGTGAACGGTGAACTTTCGGAACTATCCCTCACCGAGGGCGAGTCGGTCGTCCTGGGACCGGAAGATCCCCGGGAGACGGGACTTGAACTTCTGGCTTCGGACGACAAAGGCTGCGCGTTCATGATGGCGGCTGTGCGTTTTGTACGGTAAGCAAACTGATACGAGCCTGCGAACTTCCAGAAAACAAACTCTCAACAGCCAAAATCCACCGGATTTCGGCTGTTTTTGTTTAGTCCTCTGTCTCCCTTGTCTCATAAGCCTTCACCTTTGCGTTGTACCACATGAGGATTCATCCGGGGGAATTTCCATATAGAGGATTGACAAACTGCGAATGAGAGAATTACCATTTATCAAACTGTATGCAGACAGATTCGCTGCAAGGGATATCCGCGGCGTATCTGTGCTGATAAAACGTTGAACTCACAACCGGGAATGTGATGCGGATCGGGAGGCTTTAGGGGGAGAAATACTATGAAACCAAGTAATAAGCTAAGACTCATAGAACTCAGGTTTTCCTCACCAGACTATATGAAGAAAGTATGGCTGCTTCTCAGCGGCATCCTTTTCCCGGTGTTGGCAGTGGTCTTTCTGATGATACCTCTGCCCGGCAAAGTGAAGGCCATGGCGATCATTGCTCTCGCTGTCTTCATGACGATGCTGACGGCGGCAGCCTTTCTGATAATAGGATGGGGCTCCAAAATACTCCTCAGCGGGCTGAAGATACCGGAGCAGGTCTCACAGAACCGTCTGTCCCGCGATCAGCTCATGCAGGATGCCCTGAATATTGG
>JAFSYO010000008.1 GCA_017449925.1 Stomatobaculum sp. | reverse complement strand
GTGATTGTTGTTGCTGAGGGCCACCAGACCGATGCCGTACTGCTTCGCCAGCTCACAGGCCCTGTCCATAGCCATCTTCGCGTTCAGGGGGCCGAAGCCTCTGTGACCGTCCCAGCGCTCGATGGCGCCCTGGGTGCTCACCGTGGTGGGAAGCACCTTCGGGTCGATCTCTCCCTTGTCAAGATATTCCACGACTCTGGAAAAACGATTGATTCCGTGGCTGTAGATCCCGTCCAGGCTGTTCTGGGCGAACACTGTCGCCGCGTCCTCAGCAGCCTTGCCGCTGAAGCCTCTGCTCTCCAGCACCCGTCTGAATTCATTAAGTAAGTCGTCATACTTTACCCTGATCATTCCGCTCCTCCTTGCGATTCTGAATCATTTCCGGCTCTGTTTTAAGCCGTTTCCGCGGTAATACGGGAAAGATACGACCGATATTGTAACTTTACCATACTCCGGGAACTCTCTCAAGCGTCTCTTCACTATCCGGTGCTAAGTTCTCGTCCCTTTATTGCAACCGGTTGCGTAATTCAAGGTTACCATCATATCATAAGAATGTCAATATATTTTTGATGCAAGTCTGTATTTTTTGCAAAATTCTTGCAACCGATTGTGTTAAATGATACACTGTTTTTGTGCGACGGTCTTCCGCCTTCCACGAAGTACCTGCCGGAGGAAGTTTTATGACGATCTACGATATTGCAAAAGAAGCGGGCGTTTCTGCCAGCACGGTCTCCCGTGTCATGAACGGAAAGCCCGGGATCGGAGAAAAGACACGGAAAAAGATCCAGAATCTCCTGAAGAAATACAACTATGTCCCGAATGAATCCGCCCGCAGCCTGTCCACCAGCGAGACCCGGCTGATCGGTATTCTGCTGGAAGATACCCGGAACGCCCACCACGCGCTGATCGCCTACACCCTGGAGCAGGCCCTCACGGCCCGGGGCTATGCCGGCATCATCCTGAACACCGGCACCTCTGATTCCGCCAAGGAAGAGTACATTCGTCTCCTGACTGCCCGGAACGTCGACGGTGTGATCCTGGTGGGCTCCACTTACCAGAATACCTTCATGAAACAGCTGATCCGTTCCGAACTGCCTGAGATCCCCGTCGTTATCGCCAACGGCTGGATCAGTCTTCCTAATATATTCGGCGTGCTCGTGGACGAGGAAAAGGGCATGGAGCGCTGCACGGATCTTCTGCTGTCCGCCGGGAGGAAGCACGTCGCCTTCGCCCTGCCCTCCCCCACTCCCAGCAATATCAACAAGCTGTACGGATACCGGAAAAGTCTCCGGGCCCACGGGATGCCGGACAGCGAAATGATCGTCTGCGAAGACTGCTTTTCTTCCGAGGACGGGGTCCGTGCCGCGGACTGGCTTCTGGAAAAGCACCCTGAAGCCGACGGGATCCTGTTCGGTGAAGATCTGCCCGCCATCGGCTTCATCCGCCGCATGGCGGAGCTTGGCATCTCCGTCCCGGACCGGATCGCTGTGATCGGCACCAACAATTCCGCATACTGCACACTTTCCCACCCGCAGCTCACGAGCCTTGACAACCAGCCCGTGGAGATGTGCGAGGAAGCCGTCCGGATCCTGATCGCCGCGCTGAACAGAGAGAATCCTCCCCAGAGGATCATGCTGCCCTGCAGCATCGCGATGCGGGAATCCGTCTGATCCTTTTTGTTCTCTGGTTTCTCCTGAACTAAAGAAGACCCCGGTCATCCCTGAGGCTTATCTGCCTGAAAGGATGACCGGGGTCTTTCTATTTACAGGACGCTCTTGAAAGCTGCCTCCGCGCCTTCGGTGCGGATCTTCTTAAGATCTGCCAGGACCTGCGCCTCAAGGCCCGGGATCTGTGTGAGATCCTGGTCCCACATCTGGGTGTTGGAGAGGACGTCGTGGACCAGGGAAGCATCGTCCGCGTCCTTTCTCTCATAGTAGAAGTCCAGTGCCCAGTCGTCGTCCTGGACCTTGTACTCGTTGCCCGCCGGCCTCCTGCAGATCAGGCCGTCCGCCTCTCTTCTCTGGATGTCGGTGGAGTAGAAGGCGATGTAGGCCGCGAAGCCCATGCACAGCGCCTGGGGCAGCTTCCCGAACTTCTCCACATACTCAAGGAGAGACGGGAGATCTCTTGCTTTCCACTTGGAGGTGGAGTTCAGGGAGATGCTCATCAGCTGGTGGTCGACGAAGGGGTTGTTGTAACGGTCGGAGACCGCTGCGGCAAAGTTCTCGCAGTCTTCCTTGTCCAGGGGAAGGATCGGGATGACCTCCTCAAACAGGAGCTTGTTCATGAAGCCGCGGATATTGTCGTTGTGCATGCAGTCGCGGACGATCTCCTGGCCGGACAGGTATGCGCCGAGGACGAAGCCGGTGTGGGATCCGTTCAGGATGCGGACTTTTCTCTTCTTGTAGGGGGCGACCTCCGGAACCACGTGGACGTTCAGGCCGCTCTTCCTGAAGGGAAGCTTCTCCGCCAGCCATTCCGGTCCTTCGATGTACCAGACACCGAAGACTTCGCCGACGTCCAGGAGCTGATCCTCGTAGCCGTTCGCTTCGGTAAGGGCAGCCACTTCCTTCGGATCGCGGATGCGGCCCGGAACGATGCGGTCCACCAGGGTGCTGCAGAACAGGCACTCCTCGGAGACCCACTTCGCGAAGTCCTCGCCGAGACCCCAGTCAGCGATGTGCTGCTTCACGCACTTCTCCAGCTCCTTGCCGTTGTTGTCGATCAGCTCGCAGGAGAGGAT
>JAFSYO010000007.1 GCA_017449925.1 Stomatobaculum sp. | reverse complement strand
ATGTGAAAGCTTCAGATCCGAAAGCCGGAAAGCTTCAGATTTTTGCCTCTTATATCTACCCCCACAGGAAGCTCTTTGCCATCGACATGACGCTCTCTGTGATGATCGCCATGACCGACCTGGTGTTCCCCTATGTGTCCCGCTGGTCCATGCACCACCTGCTTCCGGAAAAAATGTTCCAGGCCTTTTTCGCGGTCATGGCAGTCATTTTCGCTGCCTACATGATGAAGGCGTTTTTCCAGTACAAGGTGACGGTCATCGGCCACGGTATGGGGACCCTGGTAGAGGCCGACATGCGGCAGGACATCTTCACCCATATGCAGGAGCTGTCCTTCAGTTTTTTCGACACTCACCGCACCGGCGTCCTGATGACCCGGATCGCCAACGACCTGTTTGAGATTGTGGAGCTGGCGCACCACGGGCCGGAGAACATCCTCACCTGCGTCCTCACCATCGCCGGTGCCCTCATCGTTCTCTTCACCATCAACTGGAAGCTTACCATGGTGCTCGTGGTGATCCTGCCTTTCTGCCTTGCTTTCTCCATGAAGGAGCGCCTGCGGATGCAGCAGGCGAATAAGGAGGTGAAAAAGAAGACGGGGGAGATCAACGCTGCGGTGGAATCCAGCATCTCCGGCATCAGGACTTCGAAAGCTTTTGCCAACGAGCGGGCCGAGATCGAAAAATTCAACACAGCCAACGAGCAGTTCAGGTACAGCAAGGGCAAATACTACGCCGCCATGGGGCGATTCAACGCAGGCGTGGAAGGAACTGTGGGCGTGATGCAGGTCGCTGTTGTGACTCTGGGCGGTTTTCTGATCATGCGGGGTGAATTGAATTACATCGATCTGGTGACCTTTACTTTGTACGTCTCTACCTTCACCGCGCCGGTGCGGAAGCTGGTGCAGTTTATGGAAATGTTCACCTCGGGCATGGCTGGGTTTGAGCGTTTTCTGGAGGTCATGCGGACTGCTCCCGAGATCGAGGACGCTCCTGACGCGGCCGAGCTTCAGGCCGTCCTGGGGGACATCCGCTTCGATCATGTCAGCTTTTCCTACAATGACGGCACGGAAGTCCTGGAGGATATCAATATACATATCCGTCCCGGGGAGACCTTCGCCCTGGTGGGGGCCTCCGGCGGCGGCAAATCCACCTTCTGCCATCTGATCCCCCGGTTCTACGATGTGAAGAGCGGCGCGGTGCTGATCGATGGACAGGACGTCCGGAAAGTGACTCAGGAGAGCCTCCGGCGGCACATCGGCATCATCCAGCAGGATGTGTTTCTGTTCGCCGGCACCGTCATGGACAACATCCGCTACGGAAAACCGGACGCCACAGACGAGGAGATCGTCCGGGCGGCCATCAGGGCGGAGATCCACGAGGATATCATGCGTATGCCCGACGGTTACCGGAGCTATGTTGGCGAGCGGGGAATCCAGCTGTCCGGCGGACAGAAGCAGCGCATCTCCATTGCCCGCGTATTCCTGAAGAATCCCCGGGTGCTGATCCTGGACGAGGCCACCTCTGCCCTGGACAGTGTAACAGAGCAGCGGATCCAGGAGAGTCTGGAGCGCCTTTCCGTCGGTAAGACCTGCATCGTCATTGCCCACCGCCTTTCCACGGTGCGGAACGCGGACAGGATAGCCGTTGTGGAAGGAAAGCACATCCCGGAACAGGGCACCCGGCAGGAACTGCTGGAGAAAAACGGAATCTATGCCGCGCTGGAGAGGGCGCAGGAACTGGCGGATTCTTCAGAAAAGCGCGACAAAAATCCCCCAACTGATGTTTTCAATGAAGGAAATCGATGATATCATAAAAGTGTTAGTATTTCAGCGTCTCCGGCAATTTGAGCCGCGAAGCGGCCCGAGTCTGGGGGGCTGAACAGATAAACTATGCAGAAGTTTTTGACAGCCAGCCGGGAGGAAAAGTATGAACAACACAAAACGGATTCTGCAGTATCTGCTGATTGTGGTCGGAATCATTGTGCCGATCTATCTGGGCAATATGCTGAAGATGAACACGGCCAGCGACAGCGGCGTCGCCCTAAAGGATATTCCCGCGGAAGCGGTGACCTGCACAGGCGCGGCCCAGGGCATGAACGGACCGGTGACGGTGGAGGTCGTTGCCACCAAGGACCGCATCTATTCCGTCAAGGTCGTCGACCAGAAGGAGACCGAGGGAATCGGAACTGTCGCGGCGGTGGATATCCCCGCGCTGATCTTTGAAAAGCAGAGCGTCCAGGTGGACAGCATGACCGGCGCGACCATTACCTCCAACGCCATCAAGCAAGGTGTCGTGGCGGCTCTGGAGAGCGCTGGCATTGACCCGGCGCCCTTCAATGTGGCTGTGGCGGCGGAGCCCGTGGTCAAGGGAGAAGACCAGGTCCTGGAATATGACGTGGTGGTCGTGGGCGCAGGCGGCGCAGGCATGACCGCGGCCATCGAGGCCAAGGAAGCCGGCAAGTCCGTGGTGGTCATCGAGAGCCAGCCCATGGTGGGCGGCAACTCCATCCGCTCCACCGGCGGACTGAACGCAGGCGTGACTCCTCTGCAGAACGAGAACACCTTTGCCGAGGAAGCGGGCGTTGAGAAGACCCTCACCACCGCGAAGGAAAAGTGGGCGGACAATGAGACCATCACTGAGCTTGCGGCCAAGGTCCAGGAACAGTGGGACGCCTACAAGGCAAATCCGGAAGGCTACTTCGACTCCACAGAGCTGTTTGAGCTTGATACCATGATTGGCGGCAACGGCCTCAACGATCCTGAGCTGGTCAGGACACTCTGCGAGAACAGTGACGAAGCCATTGAGTGGCTGGAGACCATCGGCGCTCCGATGCCCAGCGTTTCCAGTTTCGGCGGCGCTTCCGTCAAGCGTATCCACCGTCCGGTGAATGCGGAAGGAAAGACGGTCTCCGTCGGAACCTACATGGTCCCGATCCTCAGCAAGAACCTGGAGGACAGAGGGATCGAAGTCAAGCTGAACACCACCGCGGTGAAGATCCTGACTGATGCCGACGGCAAGGCCGTTGGTATTGAGGCTGTCGGTCCCACCGGCGAAAAGATCACCGTGAACGCGAAGGCCGTGGTCCTTGCCACCGGCGGCTTCGGCGCTAACCTGGAGAAGGTCGCTTCCCTGAAGCCGGAGCTGGATGGCTTCATGACCACGAATGCCCCCGGCATCCAGGGACAGGGCATCGAGATGGCTGAAGAGATCGGCGCGGCTACGGTGGACATGGATCAGATCCAGATCCATCCCACAGTGGAGTTCAACACTGCAGGTTTGATCACCGAGGGTCTCCGCGGAGACGGCGCGATCCTGGTGAACTCCGAAGGAAAGCGTTTCTACGATGAAGTCAGCACCCGCGACAAGGTCTCCGCAGCGGAGATCGAGCAGCCCGGCAGCTTCAGCTGGCTGATCGTGGACAAGAAGATGGTGGACGCCTCCAGTGTCATCCAGGGCTACATCTCCAAGGGCTATACCATCGAGGGCGCAGACTACAAGGCACTGGCTGAGGCGCTGGAGATCGATCCCGCGACCTTCGAAGAGACCATGAACAAGTGGAACGAGTGCGTGGCGAACAAGAGCGATCCGGAATTCGGCCGCACCAGCTTTGCTGAACCTCTGGACACGGCTCCCTTCTACGCCATTAAGGTCACCGCAGGCATCCACCATACCATGGGCGGCCTGAAGATCGATCCCGAGTGCGAAGTCCTGAAGGAAGACGGTTCCGCGATCCCGGGCCTCTTCGCAGCAGGCGAAGTCACCGGCGGCGTGCACGGCGGAAACCGTCTGGGCGGAAACGCAGTGGCGGATTTCACCGTCTTCGGACGCATCGCGGGACAGGAAGCGGCAGAGTACGCGAAGTAAACAAGATATAAGACCCCTCGCCGGGAGACGGCAGGGCGAATGTTGAAAAGAGCGATATAACAGGGTAAAATATACGGAGACGTGGCGGTCCTTGGCTGCCACGTCTCTTAAACTATATATACGGCTGGATCAAAAAGGAAAAAAGATGGAAGAAGCAAAGGGCGCGATGCGCATCAACAAGTTTTTAAGCGCAATGGGATTCTGCTCCCGGCGGGAGGCGGACCGCCTGGTGGAGGCGGGAAAGGTCACCGTGGACGGCGTAAAGGCGGAACTCGGAACTCTGGTGGAGCCGGGCATGAAGGTGAAGGTGGACGGGGAGACCGTCGGTACGGCGGAGGATGTCTCCGCGAGGAAGACCGTCCTGATCGCCGTGAACAAGCCCCGGGGCGTGGTGTGCACCACCTCGGACAACGACCGGGCGGAAAATATCGTGGAAATGGTGGAGTATCCGGAGCGGATCTACCCCATCGGCCGTCTGGACAAGGACTCCGAGGGCCTGATGCTGATGACCAACCGGGGAGACCTGGTGGACAGGATACTGCGGGGCTCCAACGGACATGAAAAGGAGTATCTGGTCAAGGTGGACAAGGCCCTGACGGAAAAATTCGTAGATCATATGCGCTGCGGCGTCCACCTTGGTGAACTGCAGGTGACGACCCGGCCATGCAAAATAGTTATTAAAGATAAGACCAGTTTTTATATTACCCTTACCCAGGGACTGAACCGGCAGATCCGGAGGATGTGCGAAGCACTGGATTACCATGTGATCTCCCTGAAGCGGATTCGGGTGATGAATATCCGGCTTGGAAACCTGAAGACGGGCACCTGGAGGAACGTGACCCCGGAGGAACTGAAGACCCTGGAGTCCATGTTGAAGAAGAGCGGTGAGGAAGCCCTGAAAAAAGAAAAGAACAGCCCCGCCGGAACAAAACGGAAGAAACATTCTGCGGAGAAAACCGCAGACCATACAGGAAAGGGCGCTGAAAATGGAAGATAAGAAGACACAGCGGATGAAGGAACTGGTCCGGATCCTCTCCGAGGCGGCGAAGGCCTATTACCAGGAGAGCCGGGAGATCATGCCGAATTACGACTACGACCGGCTGTACGACGAGCTTTCGGCGCTGGAGCAGGAGACTGGGACTGTACTGTCCGGATCCCCGACCCAGAGGGTGGGGTACGAAGTGCTGTCGGAGCTCCCGAAGGAGGACCACGAGCGCCCCATGCTGTCCCTGGACAAGACAAAGAGCGTGGAGGCCCTGCAGGAATGGCTGGGAGACCAGAAGGCGGTGCTGTCCTGGAAGATGGACGGTCTGACGGTGGTGCTCACCTACCGGGACGGGGAACTTCAGAAGGCAGTCACCCGGGGCAACGGGCAGACCGGCGAAGTGATCACGAACAATGCGCGGGTGTTCCGGAACGTGCCGCTCCGCATTCCCTTTAAGGGAGAACTGCTTCTGCGGGGAGAAGCTTTGATCAGCTACTCCGATTTTGAGAGGATCAACGCTTCGATCCCGGAGACGGACGCGAAGTATAAGAACCCCAGGAATCTCTGCTCCGGGTCAGTGCGGCAGCTGGATCCCAGGATCACGGCAGAGCGGGGCGTCTTCTTCAGCGCCTTTTCCCTGGTGAGGGCGGAGGATCCCGGGAACAGTCCGGATTTTCACAACTCCCGCTCGGCTCAGTTCGACTGGCTTGTCTCCCAGGGCTTTGACGTGGTGGAGCATGTGACAGTGACGGCGGAGACACTGCCGGAGGAGGTGCGGCGCTTTGAAGCGAAGATCCCGGACAACGATTACCCCTCGGACGGCCTGGTCCTCCTGATGGAGGATATCGCCTACGGGGAGTCCCTGGGGGCCACATCGAAGTTCCCCAGGAACGCCATCGCCTTCAAGTGGACTGACGAGACCCGGGAGACGACACTGGAGGAGATCGAGTGGAGCCCTTCCCGTACCGGTCTCATCAACCCCGTGGCCATCTTCTCTCCGGTGGAACTGGAGGGGACCACGGTGAGCCGGGCCAGCGTGCACAACTTAAGCATCGTGAAGGCGCTGAAGCTGGGCGTCGGGGACCGGATCCTTGTGTACAAGGCGAACATGATCATCCCCCAGATCGCGGAGAACCTGACCAGGAGCGGTACGGCGGAGCCTCCTGCAGTATGTCCTGTCTGCGGGACGCCCACGGAGATCCGGCAGGAGAACGACGTACTGACGCTGCACTGTCCGAATCCGGAGTGTGTCATTAAGAAGATCAAGCGCTTCGGGCTGATGACCAGCCGGGACGCCCTGAATGTGGAGGGCCTGTCGGAGGCTACGCTGGAGAAGCTGATCGCCGCAGGGTTCATCCACGAGTACGCGGATCTGTTCGACCTGGAGCAGTACCGGAGCCAGATCGCGGAGATGGAGGGGTTCGGAGAGAAGTCCGCGGACAATCTCCTGAAGGCAGTGGAAAGCGCCAGGAACACCGACATGACCCGCTTTGTGTACTCCCTGGGGATCCCGGGCATCGGACTCCAGAACGCGAAGATGCTGAACCGGCATTTCCGGGGCTCCTTCGAAGCCTTCCGCAATGCATCCGCTGAGGAACTCTGCGAGATCGAAGGGATCGGCGAAGTGCTGGCGCGGGCTGTCAGGGAGTACCTGGAGGACCCGGAGAACATAAGGCTCACGGAGGACCTGCTCCAAAAACTTCATCTGGAACCGCCGGCGGCAGAAGGCGGAGAAGACAGTCAGGCTTCCCTGTTCGCCGGAAAGACCTTTGTGATCACCGGCAGCGTCACCCACTTCAAGAACCGGGAAGAACTGAAGCGCTTCATCGAGGACCGGGGCGGAAAGGCCGCCGGGTCCGTCAGCGCGAAAACATCGTATCTCATCAACAACGACAAGACCTCCTCGTCCTCCAAGAACAAGAAGGCGAAGGAGCTGGGCGTGCCGGTGATCTCGGAAGAGGATTTCCTGAAACTGTGCGAATAACAGGCGGCGTCCCGGGACATCCGGGGCGGTTCCCCATGTCTTGCCGCTTTCCGGTCTGAATGCTACAATGAGAGACAGAATGCCGGCGGGGTGAGGAGCTTCCTGCACAGCGCCGCGATAAGGAGGAACGAACATGCCTATCAGAATACAGAACGACCTGCCCGCGAAGGCGATCCTTGAGAGAGAAAATATTTTCGTGATGGATGAGAACCGGGCCATGTCCCAGGACATTCGTCCGCTGGAGATCCTGATCCTGAATCTGATGCCATTAAAGGAAGATACGGAACTGCAGCTTCTGCGGGCCCTCTCCAATACGCCGCTGCAGGTGAACTGTACGTTCCTCATGACCAGCTCCCACGAGGCGACCCACACCAGCTCCAGCCATATCAACAAGTTCTACCAGCACTTTGATGACATCCGGAAGAAATCCTTCGACGGCATGATCATCACCGGCGCTCCCATCGAGCACCTGGAGTATGAAGAAGTGAACTACTGGGGAGAGTTGTGCCGCATCATGGAATGGACAAAGACCCACGTGACATCCACCCTGCATCTCTGCTGGGGAGCCCAGGCGGCGCTGTACTATCACTACGGCATCAAAAAATATCCGCGGACCACGAAGCTGAGCGGCGTGTACCATCACAAGGTGTTCCACCACAGCGTGCCGCTGATGCGCGGCATGGACGACTATTTCTACTGCCCCCATTCCCGCTGGACCGAGGTGCGGAGCGAGGACATCCAGAAGCACCCGAACCTGACGATCCTGGCGGAGAGCCCCCAGGCAGGCGTCCTCCTGGTCATGGACAAGGAAGGAAAGCAGATCTTCCTCCAGGGTCATCCGGAGTATGACCGCATGTCCCTGGACGGAGAGTACCGGAGGGACCTCGGGAAGGGCATGTATCCCACGATCCCCGTCAATTATTATGAGAACGACGACCCCAATTCCAGGCCTGTGCTTTCCTGGCGGAACATGGCGAACACCTTGTACACCAACTGGCTGAATTACTACGTGTACCAGGCAACGCCCTACGTGCTGGAGGAAAAGGACTGAAACGAATACTGAGCTCTCCGGAGGATCTGCAAGGACACTTCCGGGGGGCTCTCATGTTTTGTGAGGGCCCGGATGAAATGGATGACATAAAGTTTGATGCTGTGTGAAGCTTGTGGTAGAATACAGCTTAAGAAAGAAAGGGAGTACTGCTATGGAACATTATGCTTACAGACCCTCCGGCGTCTGCGCGAGACAGCTGGAGTTTGACCTGGAGGATGGAAAAGTCTACAACCTGAGATTTGTCAGCGGCTGCAACGGAAATCTGAAGGCCATCGGAAAACTCTGTGAAGGACAGGACCGGGACCGCCTGATCGCGCTGCTGAGAGGCAACGACTGCGGAGGCCGCGGCACCAGCTGCGCCGACCAGTTTGCCCGGGCGCTGGAGAAGACAAAAGAATCATAAAACGCCCCGGGTCCGGGAGCGGAACAGATACAAAAGGAGTTTTTTACAATGGATGTGTTTCAGGATTTCCTGATTTCCCTGCGGGATTACAGGAGATATCCGGAGCTTTTAAAAAACGGGAAAAAACGGGTCTTCGCCTTCGGGGCGCTGCTCATCTTCCTCTTCTGGCTGTTTACTGTGGCGGTGCCCTACGCTGCATTCCAGTTAAAGACCGGAGGCATCGCCCCCATCATACGGGAGCATGTACCGGAGTTTTCTCTCACCAACGGAAAGCTGGATGTGCCGGGCGGGTACCATTTCAGCAGCGGTACGCTGTATGTGGACGTGAATACGGAGCCCGGGCATCTGCTGGATCCGGAGGACCGTCAGATCCGCACCAGGATGGCGCTCAGCGACGCGGTGGTACTGGCGGATTCAGAAAAAATCATCTACGGCGCCGGCGCCGCCGGGACCGGAGCGACCTCCGGCCCGAGGGTGCAGTATTTCTCCGCTTTTGGCGATATCACTTTCACGAAGGCGGATCTGATCAACGAGGCGCCGCAGATCGAGCATATGTACCGGTTATTCGGAGGAATGCTTTACTTTTTCCATCTGGTCATGTTCTTTACAGGATGTGTGGTGATCGCCATTTTCGGCCAGATCTTTTCCGGCTTTACCCGGACGCCTGTGACCTTCGGGCAGGTGTACCAGCTGTCTGTGTACACGAGAAGCGTGCCGCTGCTGGTCAAGGGGGTCCTCGGCATGCTGGGACTGGTGCCGGCGGAGCTTCCGGCCCTGAGTCTCCTGTTCTCGCTTTTTGTGCTTTCCAGGGTGTTTAAACATATCGACAGAGAGCGGGCTGCCGCAGGGGAACCGGAATTCACCGGTTTTGATTTTGAAGAATTCCGGAGACAGATGGAGCTCCGCGGTACGGAACTTCCGCAGGAGGAAACGGAAGAGCAGAATTTCGAAAACGGGAAAACTGCGGAGCGGATCCCTGAAGAGGAAGGAACTTCAGGACCGAATGCCGGCAGCGAAGGAACTGAACAGCAGAAGCGAAAGCCGGACCTGATTCTTCCTGGTCCGTCAGAGAAGAAGGACATCCGGCCCAGTAACGGGTGGAGTTTTAGTACGTTTACTGAAGATATGGGTCCGGAGGAGTTCCCGGAGAATGAACCGGAGGATCAAGAAACACCGGATGACAAGCAGGAGTAGGGGGTATGAGAAGCAGCAGATGGAAAGCCGTTCTTTTTTCCGCGGGATTTGCGGTCCTTGCCGCATTCCTGCTGGTTTCCTGCGGGAAAAAGGAAGAGACTGAAAAAATGAGCGTCGTCCTGACCGTGGCGGAGACCTCCGGGGAGAGTACCGGCGGCGGGAAGGAAACAGCAGCTTCGGTCCCTTCCGAACGGGTGGATGTAGTGAACGGCTTCCGCTTCGAATCCTGTGACGAAATGGTCTACTGTACCGGGGACGGTGTGAAGCTCAGGAAGAAGCCCGGTATGGACGGAGAAGTCGTCGGCTCCAT
>JAFSYO010000060.1 GCA_017449925.1 Stomatobaculum sp. | reverse complement strand
CCAAGACAAAGTGATAACTCCCGATGACTACCTTCTTTCCGTCGATCCGGCTGGCAATGCCATGGGCCACCACGTATTCCACCTCTGCGTGGCGCTCCTCGTGGTGCAGGCTCCTTATTTTCGCCTCCCGCACCACCGCGTTGGCAATGGAATGGGGGTAATGCTCCTCCAGACAGGCTGCCAGACGCAGCATTTCATCCGCTTTCCGGCGGCCGAAGGTCATCACCTCTGCCACATGGGGCTCTGCGTTGGTCAGGGTCCCGGTCTTATCGAACACGATAGTATCAGCCTCGGCCGCAGCCTCCAGGAAACGGCCGCCTTTCACCAGGATCTTGTGATCCCCGCACTCTCTCATGGCGGAGAGGGTAGAAATGGGCATGGCAAGCTTCAGCGCGCAGGAAAAGTCCACCATCAGGACAGAAAGCGTCTTCATGACATTGCGGGTCAGGAACCAGGTGAGCAGCGTCCCTCCAAGACTCCAGGGCACCAGTCTGTCCGCCAGATGCGACGCTCTGGCTTCGGAGGCGGATTTCAGCCGCTCCGACTCCTCGATCATCTTCACGGCGCGGTCGTAACGGCCGCTGCCCAAAGTCTTGTCCACCCGGACCAGGAGCTCTCCCTCTTCCACCACCGTTCCCGCGTAAACGTAGCTGCCGCTCTCCTTGTTCACCGGAAGAGATTCCCCGGTCATGGAAGCCTGGTTCACGCTGGCCTGGCCGCCGCACACAAAACCGTCCAGCGGGATCAGGCTGCCGGTGCGGACGACGATCTCGTCTCCGGCATTCACTTCTTCGATGGGCACCAGGACCTCCCCGGAAGATGTTCTCATCCACACCTTGTTGATATTCAGGGACATGGACCGCGCCAGGTCGCTGACCGACTTCCTGTGGGTCCACTCCTCCAGGATCTCGCCGATCCGCAGCATGAACATGATGGAGCCGGCAGTGCCGAAGTTTCCCCGGGCCATAGCAACGCTGATGGCGGCGGCGTCCAGGACCGGTACCTCCAGCTTTCCCTTCAGGAGGCACACGGCCCCCTTCCGTAAATACTCTGCGCCCCTCCACAAAAGAAAAGCCAAGCGGAGCGGCGCCGGCAGGAACGTCCTCCGGAGAAACCGCCCCCCCACCGTCATGATCAGTTTTTCCTGGTACTCACGGTTCAGCGCCCGTCCCGTATGGGCAGGAATTTCCACCTCCGTGGCCTCAAAAGAAAACACCGCCAGAGAGTGAAGTACACCTTCCCGGTCCCCGCTGTACAAGATGATCACGTCGCAGGTGCGCTCGAACACCGACACCTTTTTGATCCCTTCGAACCGGAGAAGCCATGCCTCCAGAATGTCCGCCTGACCGGTCGACATCCGTTTCCGCACCACATGGACACGGATCCGCCCGGCGGACTCATGCAAAATTTTACACTTCATTGATCTGGTCTCCTTGCAAAACAAGCAGAACTGAAAATCAGGACAGAATAAAGAAAGCTGCCCGCCGGCAGCTTTCTTTCCTCAGCCTTCTTATGCTTTATCTTCGATCTCTGCCTCTTCTTCCGCTGCCCGTTTTTCGTTGATCTCCTTTGCGTCCGCCAGAATATCATCCGCGTTTTCACGGATACGGTCCGCCGTCTCCATGACACAGTCCTTCGCCCGGAGCGCCGCGGCTGTCGCCTCCGTATAGACCTTCTTCGCGTCTTTACTTGAAAGAATCTTGATTCCTGCTGTTCCGAACAGCACGCCGCCCGCGAATGCCACAAGTTTCTTCATTCCAAATCCAAACATCTGTATTCTCCTTCTCCGGTCAAACAGCTCCCGGCATTTCTTTCATCAGACACTTTTTTCGCAGTAATACAGCGGCGGATATCCGCTCCGCCTGTGTCTATTCAGATTATATCAGTCCTGCCCCCTTGTTAATCAAGGCTAAAAGATACTTTTCAGTAAAAAACGGTGCTCCTGCGTGAAATAGTCAATATCAGAAAATCAACAGTTCATCGGGTGATTTCTTAAAGAAGGTATTTCCGTATGGCCCAGGCCGCTCCGTCGTGGGCGTTGTCCGGGAGTACCGCGTCAGCTATCTCCTTTACTTCCTTCGTACCGTTTCCCATGGCAAGAGAAAGTCCCGCGATCTTCAGAGCCGCGAGATCATTGTCGCTGTCTCCGACCATGATGATCTCGGAAAGCGGTATGCCGGAAAGGGCGTTGAAATCCCGCAGGCCGGTCCCCTTGTTGATGCCTCTCAGCGTGCATTCGATATCCTCTCCCAGGGACCTGGTGATCTCAAGATAATCCGCCAGATGCTCTATCCTTTTTGCCGCCTCTTCCTTTTCCGCCCTGCTCCGGAAATAAGAGCCGAACTTCAGGACTTTCCCGGGATTCTCCCGCGCGACTTTCAGAAGATCCGGCACATGGACCATGTAATCCGAAAACAACGGCTGGAACTCCGCCTCCAGATATCTGTCCACATGATCGCACTGGGGCGGGGAGGTATAGGCCTGGGGGCCTACGGTGAGAATGGAGACTGCGGCCTCTCCGAAGGAAAGCAGGATCTCAATGAGTTCTTCCGCGACTGCCTGCTCAAAATGATGCATCGACAGGACGCGCTTTTCCCACGCGTCATAAAACAGCGCCCCGGCAGTGGAACAGATATAGTGCACCTCCGGCAGGATCTCCATGTACTCCCGCAGTTCAGAAGGAGAGCGCCCGCTGCATATGATCACGATCTTTCCCGCGGCTTCCGCCTCCCTGATCGCGGCCATGCACTCCGGCGAGATCCGTTTGTCCGGTGTAAGAAGCGTCCCGTCCATATCAAAAGCGATGACTTTGTAATCCATGAGATTCCTCCCGAATGGCAGAACGTGCCGTCAGCACTGTATTATTCCTACAAAAACAGTTTTGCAGAATTCCGGCAGAAATGCAACTCTTTGATGTGACGCAGATGTGATATTTCCTGTATTATAGTGTGGTAGAATCAAGCCACAGGATAATTCATGAGCAAAAATACAATTTACTGACGATTGCCAATTAGAACCTATAAACGGAGGTAAAAAAATGAAATGGAATCTTATGAAAGCAGCTGCGGCAGTTACTGCAGCTGCAGCAGTGGTGGCCATGACCGCCTGCGGAAATCAGTTCAAAGCCAGCCCTGACATGGCGGGAAGCGCCACGATCGCGGAGAATGTTGAGAATCTGGAGAAGCTTAACGAAAAGAAGACCGAGGCTTTCCTCAAAGCCGTCAACAAAAAGTATGATGTCGACGTCACGGACTATACCGTGAACTTCCAAGGAGAAGGCGCCATCGATCTGGAACTCGAAGAACTTCTGGGGGATGACAACGATAAGGCCATCACCCTGAAGTTTGGCGGCGAGGTCTCCGGCGACCAGGCGGGGAACACGAAGTTCACCGATTTTGACGGGGAGTTCGGGATCCCGGTCCTCGGGGATATCAAGATGAAAGCCGACAGCTACACGGACATGGCAGCAAAAGAGTCCTATACAATGCTGAAGGAAATCAAGGCGGAAAACGGTCTCTTTGATCTTCTGGGAGCTGGCGCTCTCTCTGAAGACGTGGATAAATGGACCCGTTCCGAGATCAAGGCGCCTGAGGAAGCAAAAAAAGCGGTGAAGCTGACCCTGGATCCCGCGGCTGTGAACGGCGTATATATGGACAAGAACACGGGCAGCTACATTGTCGACGTAAATCTGGAAGCCCTCAACAGCCTCCAGGAAAACGTAAAGATCAAGGATGCCGGAGAAAGAAAAATGTACCTGACCTATGACAAGGGCCTGGCTCTCTGCGGACTCCATGCCTCCGGGGAAAATGTGACCATGGAAGTGGTGATTCCGGAAGACAAAGCTGCCGAAGCCAATATCTCCGAAGACACCGAACTGAAGCTTCAGAACTTTGTCTTACACATCGACCTGAAGGCACTGAACTCCGGTGTGGATGTGAGTGTCCCCGAAGATGTAAAGGCAAACGCGGAAGAAAACACGTCGGATGAATCCATGGATATGTTGTCCGGCATCTCCGATCTGCTCAGCTGAATCTATCCTTTCCGTAAGGAAAACCTGATCAATACCAGCGAAAAGCCGGGCTCAGAAAGCCCGGCTTTTTTAGTACCTATTTTTCAAAATGCTGGTAGTCCTTGCTGTTCTTCCAGTCCCCGCCCCAGGTGAACCCGTGGGAAAGGAACAGCTGGCAGCACAGGTCGTCCCGGGTGATCTTGTACGGAAAGTCCTTGTCCCTGTCAAGATAGGGCCAGCCGTTCGCAGGCTCCACGGACCGCTCCCCCTTCACCATCTTTGTGTAGGGATTATAGAGCGGGTTGATGTCCACAGCGAGACCGTATCCGTGCTTTGACACCTTTGTGGTGTAGGAAATAAAGCGGAAATTAAAGCCGGAGGAGTTGTTGTCCGCCATGGAGGCTTCATCCTCCGCGTTGTATTCGTCCACCAGGCGGATCTTTTCGATCGGATAGCTGTTTTCGTACAGTTCTCTCAATATCTCAAGAACATCCTCCGCGATCTGCACATTGCAGATCATCTCCCCTTCTTTCACATTTCCTTCCAGATCCTTATGCAGCACATGGAGATAACGGAGCTCCTCCGGAGAAGTAGTACAGTTCTCCTTGAAGGACTTGCCCCGGATCCGCTCCATCAGGGCTTCATCCAGTTCCCGGATATAAAACGCGTCCTCAGTCACGCTCTCTGCGGCGGTCTCCGGCTCAGGTTCCGTCTCCGCCTGCTCTTCTGTCTCAGGCTCCGTTTCCGCCGCCGGCTGCGTTTCTGTCTCCGTTACAGTTTCCGCCCGGGTCTCCCGGGTCTCAGCTGCCTTCGTTTCCTCAGGCTGTGACGAAGGCTTTCCCCCGATCCCGCAGCCGCAAAGTGAAGCAATGACCGCTGCAGCCAGCACTGTCCTGATCTTTCTCATGATGTCTCTCCCCCAACTGTTTTCTCATGACCCGCTGAAAAGACTTTCCGCTCCTGTTCTGATCAGGGCGATGCGGAGAAGATTCCCCAGGAAGCCGACGGAAACGACCTCCCCCAGACCGACTGTGAGCATCATAAAAGGGATAAGCTCCGGGACGCCGTAGGCGTATCGAAGCACAAAGGGGATGATCAGCGCATTGGAAAGAATCGGCGGGACCGCTGCCAGGGCTCCCGCGTTTTTCAGCTTCCGGGTCCCGACGGCGCCCAGAAGAGTGGCGAAGGAACCGAAGACGACATCCATGGGCGCGGCCCCCGACAGAAAGTTTGCCAGGAAGCATCCGACCGTCACGCCCGGGACTGCTGCCGCGGAAAAGACCGGCAGGATACAGAACGCTTCGGAGACCCGGAACTGGATCGCGCCGAAGCTTATGGGCGCCGTGAGAAAAGTCAGGGCCGCGTAGATCGCGGCGATGACCGCCCCCGCAGCTATCTGGTAACTTGTCTCTCTGATGTTATCGCGATCCTGCATGTTTACAGGATCTCCACCAGCTCGACCTTGAAGTTCAGCTCTTTGCCTGCCATCTCATGGTTCGCGTCGAAGGTGATGGTCTCTCCGTCCTTGGCCTTTACGACCACCGGGAAGGGAGCGCCGAAGCCGTTGGAGATGTGGATGCGCTCTCCGACATTCAGTTCCTCGGAGCCGGGCATCTGGCTGCAGTTGATCGTGAAGATGGCGGCGGGATCCGGCTGGCCGTAGGCCTGCTCCGGCATGAGATGGATGTTCCTCACCTCACCGACCTCCATGTCCACCACAGCGGCGTCGAAGCCTTCGATCATCATTCCTGCGCCGCAGATGAACTCCAGAGGTTCTCCGCGGTCATAGGAAGAATCGAACTTGCTGCCGTCGTTCAGAGTTCCTTCGTAGTGCACGCGGACCGTCTTTCCGGCGTTGGGACCCTGGAAACGAAGCTGCATTCCGCCGCAGCACCCGCTTCCGCCGCCGCAGCAGCCCTCTCCCTCATCACCATCGTGGTGTCCGCAGCCGTTGTCGCCGCAGCCGTGATCGCCGCACTCGTGGTCTTCACCGTGGTGGTGGTCGCAGTTCGCTCCGGTGGAGACAAGCTCGCCCCTTAAGTAGGCTTCCACTGCCTCGTCAGCGTTTCCGGCAGCTCCCGCCACCACTTTCACGCCGGCGCTCTCCAGCGCGCTCTGGGCTCCGCCGCCGAGGCCGCCGCAGATCAGCACGTCGATGGCCTGATCCGCCAGAAGCCCTGCCAGGGCGCCGTGGCCCAGACCGTCATTGCCGATTACCTGGCTGGAGACCACCTTGCCGTCCTCGACCTCATAGACCTTGAACTGTTCTGTCCTTCCGAAATGCTGGAAGATATTTCCGTTTTCATATGTAGCTGCAATTTTCATTTTTGACTCTCCTGTATTTTCTGCATGATGCGCATTTCCCTATAGTGTAAGATAAAACTCCGGAAGAAGCAACGATTGATCTATCCGCGGGCAAGCCGGGCGTTTATTCGTTATCCGCGGGCAAGGCGGGCGTTTATTCGGCTTTTTTCAAAATCCGTACCCCTTTTCATCTGTTTTAAGTGCTTTTTTCAGTCATTTTACGGCTCCAGAAAAGAAAAAAGGGCGTTTTTTGGCCTTTTCTGAAAATCAGCACCCTTTTTTTTCGAAAATATGGGGTGCGAATTTTTGAAAAGCCCTTAAAAACGCCCAATCATAGTTCTAATTCAATTGAAAACATCAAAAAGTCTTGATTTTTCTAAGACCAAGGGGTACGGATTTTTTAAAACTTCTAAAAAACGCCCACTCTTCTGAAGAGTGATACTGCTGCCGTCATCCGGCGAACGCTTCAGCCCTGCAGTGTCCGCTTCATCTCTGCATCGTCCGCTTCAGCCCTGCAGCGCCATCTTCCCGTTCATGATCAGCATCTGCAGGCGGTTCTCAATGTTCGCAGTGCTGACATCCGGGTCGTAATCCAGCGGCAGGATGTGCGCGTCCGGATAAAGTTCCTTCAGCTTTTTCGCTATTCCGCGTCCCACTACATGGTTCGGCAGGCAGCCGAAGGGCTGGAGAATGATGAAGTTCCTGCAGCCTTCCTTCGCGTGGTGCAGGATCTCGCCGGGGATCAGGACGCCCTCTCCCGCGTCAAAGGTATGGTGGATGATGGGGTCGCTGTCCTTAACGATATCCTGGAGTCTTGCCGCCGGCTTGTACAGAGGACTCATCTTTGCAATGGCATCTGTCATATCCTGGGCAAGATCAAAAAGATGGTCCTGTATTTTCAGAATGGACTTCTCCCGGAGGTTTTTCCGGATGTGGTATTCCTTGATCTGGGCATTCTGGTAAAAATAGGTCTTGCGGATCACGTCCGTCATCCGGGCCTCGATCACCTCAAACCCGTTCTTTTCCAGGTAATGTTCGATCTCGTGGTTGGCCCCCGGATGGAAATTCAGGAGGTACTCCCCGACGATCAGCACCCGGGGCTTCTTTTTGCTGAAATCGCAGCGGATCCCGTTCATGATCCGAATCGCCTTCCGGAAGCCTTCCCGGGCCGCCCGTATGCTGATCTCTGTTCCTTTCACCACTTCCTTCTTCGCCCGCTCGAAACAGCGTTCCGCGCTTCCCTTTTCCAGTTCATAGGGGCGGGTCTTCCTCAGCAGCTCCTCCAGTACGTCGATCATCGGCAGGGAAAACACCAGCCTCGCCTGGGTCCGCAGGTTCATCCTGTATCCCGGGTGCATGTTCCGGCTGTCCTCCGGGTCGTTGGTCAGCACCGGTACTTCCCGGAATCCCGCGTCGTCCAGAGCCTTCCGCAGCAAAGCGCTGTAGTGAGTCAGACGGCAGTCCCCGATGTACTTCGCCATCATGACTCCCACTTTCCCGATCTCGTATTTTCCTGATTTCAGGGCGCTTATGATCTCCCCGATGACGATCTGCGCCGGGAAGCAGATGTCGTTGTGCACATATTTCTTTCCGTTCCGCGCGGCTTCTTCGTGGCCCACGGGAAGCGGCACGGCTTTGATATTCTGGGTCCGGAAGGCAGCAGACAGGATCTCGCAGAAAGCGTGGGATGTGTTCGGTACCAGGACCACTTTCTCCTCCGTGTCCTTTTTCCGGAATTTTACCGGATAGGGATCCTCCAGTTCACGCACCTCCGGCGCTGTATTCTGTTTTCTCCGCATCCGCACCGTCTCGATAAAGGAGCGCACCCGGATCCGCAGCGGTCCCTGGACATCGCTTTCATCCAGCTTCAGGACCAGCGGGATCTTCCCGGAAATACTGTCCATCAGCCGGATGATCTCGTCCGTCAGATAAGCGTCGTGACCGCACCCGAAGGAAACGGCCTGCACATACTCAAGGCGCGGGTCCTCCGCCGCCAGCACAGCGGCCCCGAGCATCCTGGCGTGAAAATTGTTCACGATGTCCAGGCGGCTGCGGGAAAGGTCCACGTCGTTGACCCCGGGAAGGGAATCCGCGGTCAGCACCGGGATCCCCATGGAGGTGAACATCCTGGACAGGCCGTGATTCACCAGAGCGTCGTTCTGATAGGGTCTGGAAGCCAGCACCACTGCATATCCGCCGTTTTCCGCCGCCTGGTCCAGGGCCTTTTTCCCTTCCCGGACCAGCCTCATCCGGAAGCTTTCCATGGCCCGTTCCGCCTGAAGGATCGCTTCTTCGCAGGTTTTTTCGGAAATGCCGAATTCCTGCTTCATGTACTCCTTCAGCTGGCGGTGCATATCTTCCCTTTTGTGCCAGTGGAACAGCGGGGCGTCAAAAGGAATCCCCCATTTCCCGGCCGGGTTGTCGGAATTCCGGATCACGATAGGATAGCCCTTCACCACAGCGCACATGGACTCGCTGGTGGCTGCCCGGTTCTCGGACTGCACCGCAGTAACGGAAGGCATGAAGATCCGGTCCACCTTCATGTCCCGCAGCGCCCTCAGGTGACCGTGCACCAGCTTTGCCGGGAAACAGACCGTGTCCGAGGTCACCGCATGCAGACCTGATTCATAAAGCTTCCTGCTGCTCTCCGGGGAGATCTTCACCTTGAACCCCAGACTTCTCCAGAAGGTCGTCCAGAAAGGCATATATTCCCAGTTGAACAATACCCTGGGCAGGCCGATGACAGTGTCTCGTTCCGGAGCGCATTTCCGGATGGCATATTCCTGGAACAGAAGCTTCTGCCGCAGTTCGAACAGATCGGGAACGCTTTTTCTTTTGCTTTCCGCTGCAGCCAGCTGCTGACGGACACTCTGGTCCTTTGGATCCCCCAGGATCTCGCCCCGCTCGCAGCGGTTATTGGTGACCCAGGTGTTCCCGTTGGGGAAGCGGACCACTGTCCTCCTGCAGTGGTTCCCGCAGAAGGGGCAGACCAGATTCGGCTCCTGGGTGTAGAAGAACCGGTCCAGAGCGTCCAGGCCGATAAAGGTCTTCCGGAAAGTGCCCTTTTCCAGCGCTTCTTCTGTCTGCTCCTTCGTGAGGAGCGCCGCGCCGATGGCCCCCATCAGCCCGGGATAAGGCGCTCTCGTCACCTTTTTCCCGAGATACTGCTCCATAGCCCTGAGAACGGCGTCGTTTTTGAACGTCCCGCCCTGCACGACGATATGGTCCCCCAGGGATATGATATTGGAGACCCGGATCACCTTCGTGAACACGTTTTCAATGATGGAACGGCACAGCCCGGCCATAATGTCCCGAGGCTGCCTTCCGTTTCTCTGTTCCGTAATGATGGAGCTGTTCATGAACACCGTGCATCGGCTCCCAAGGGCTGCCGGCGCTTCTGAGCGGAAGGCCTCCTCCGCGATCTCGTGGACGGGGATCTTCAGCGTCCGCGCGAAGTTTTCCAGGAAGGAACCGCACCCGGAGGAACAGGCTTCGTTCACCACGATATTGGTCACGATTCCTTTGCTCACCCAGATTGCCTTCATGTCCTGTCCGCCGATATCAAGAATAAACGACACCTGCTCGGCGTATTTCGATGCGGCTTTCATATGGGCCACGGTCTCCACCATATGGTATTCCGTACTGAATGCCTTCGCGGTGAGGAGCTCTCCGTAGCCGGTGCTGCCCGCCGCGATGATCTCCAGCGACGCGCCGGCGCTCCTGCAGCGGTCCCGGGCCGCAATGAGCCCCTGCCGCAGGACCTTCAGGGGATCCCCTTCGTTCGGCCCGTAGTAACTGTCGATCAGTTTCCCATCCTCCTCCATAAGGACGAACTTTGTGGTGGTGCTGCCGCAGTCAATGCCGAGATAAGCGCGCACCTTCTGCCCAGGCAAGTACTCCGCAGGCTGAAGTTCTTCTGAAGGATGTTCTCTGAAGAATTCTTCCCGCTCCGCTTCATTTTCAAAAAACGGCCGGGAGAGGCGTTCCTCTCCCTCCGGCACTGTCTCCGGACAATTCTCCAGCAGTCTTACCAGTTCCCCCGGTGTGACCCACTTGCAGCGGTCGCTGAACAGGCTGTCCAGGGACAGCGCAGCTCCGCAGGCGATCATCATCTCCGGGTGATCCGGGACGATGATATCCTCCGGCTGAAGCGCCAGACGTTCCGCGAATACACGGATCAGCGCCGGATGGAAGGTCAGCGGACCGCCTTCAAAAGCCACGGGAGGCCGGATATCCAGTCCCTGGGCCAGTCCTCCGATACTCTGCTTCGCGATGGCATGAAAAGCTGAAAGCGCAAGGTCATTCTTCGAGACCCCCTGGTTCAGCAGCGGCTGGATGTCTGTCTTCGCGAACACGCCGCAGCGCCCTGAGATATCGTATACCGTAGTCCCCTTCTCCGCACAGGCATTGAATTCTTCCACCGGGACTTTCAGGATCGAAGCCACCTCGTCGATGAAAGCACCGGTACCGCCTGCGCAGCTGCCGTTCATCCGCATGTCGTCGACGACTGTCTCCCCGCTGGCTTCTTCCTTACGGAAGAACAGGATCTTCGCGTCCTGCCCGCCCAGCTCAATAGCCGTTCCCACGGTCCCGTAGTATTCCCGCAGGGCCAGGGAATTCGCCACCACCTCCTGGATAAAGGGAACGTCCGCCGCGTCTGCCATCAGCTTGGCGCCGGAACCTGTCAGGACCAGGGAGACCTCTGCTTCGGGATACTTCCGGGCGAACTCCTGCAGGGCCCGGATCACGCTTTTCCGCTGCTCTGCATGGTGTCTCCTGTAATCTATATAGACCGCCCTGCCGGATCCCTCCGGCAGCGCGGCGATTTTTGTTGTTGTGGAACCGACGTCGATGCCGAGCCGGAACCGGTCTGTCAGATTCATCTCCCCCATAGCTGTCGTCACTTCCGTTTATCTTGTAGCGTTTTTACTGGCCGGAGAACGGACTCCGGCCAGAATAAAAGTCTCTGAACAGCATACTGCGCCGCGGCAGGCTTTCACCTGCTGCGGCGCTGTTCTTTCCGGAAACCATGGCTGTTCTGGAATTCTTGCAGAATCATTATAAGATTTACAGATATCTCACGTCAAAGAAAGCAGGAAAGCTGAACGCCTTCTTTACAGACCATTACGTCACGATATCCGGAATGGTCATCAGTCTTCCATAGCCCTGCGGAACACTTCCTCAACATGCATACGGCACTCTTCTTTCTTTTCGAAGAGATGGGACTCATAGATTTTTTCCTTCCCGATGAACATGGAGGGATTCGCGCTGTAATCATACATGTCGGCGATCTCCGGCTGCTTCATCTCGTTGATCCGCTCAAATTCCACTGCTGCGTATTCCGGATGCTCTTTTATCAGTTCCTCGATCACCCGGTCCGCCTGCTGGCAGTAGGGACACGCAGGAAGATGAAAATAAGTTACTTTTTTCGGCATAGAAACACCTCCTCTTATACTCAAGCTCCGTCTTCACTCTTCTTTCAGGGTAAGCTCCCCTTCCATTTCTCCTTCGCCTTCCTCACCGGGCATGCCCCTTTTCCCGAACATGGTCATGGCGTTGGAAAGAAGCGAAGTCAGCAGCTCACTGGCTTCATCTGAACTCCCCTTCAGAAGCTTCATCACTTCTTTTTTCTTATCTGCGTCCGCCTTCCGGTACAGCTCCACCAGCTTTTTCTCTGCTGCCGTCAACTGCATGGAAGATTTCGCCGCCGTCGACGTTTTCCCGGAAGAAGTCTTTCCCGCCGCGGGCTTTTTCGCGGTCGGTGCCGTCTTGCCCGAAGCAGGCTTCTTCGCGGACGATGCTGTCTTCCCCGACGATGTCTTCGCGGACGATGTTGTCTTCCCGCCCGCCGCGTTCAGAAGCGAGGCCTGGGTCACACCTGTCGCCTTCGCGATCTGCTTCAGCGCCGCCTGGGTCAGTTCCTTCTCGCCCCGCTCCGCTTTGCCGATATCCGCCACCGTGACGCCTGTCACCTGCTCCGCCAGCTGTGCCTGGGTGAGTTTCGCCGCAGTGCGGGCTTCCTTGATCAGATCCCCGACCTTCTTTGCCATAAATAGACCTCCTCCGTTGATTATCCTAGTTCTCCAGCATCTTCTCCCGGAACTCCGCGATCAGTCCCGCCGGGACCTTCAGGCCTTCCTCGAGATATCCCTCCAGTGATCCGTACCTTCCCTCTGCGGCT
This sequence comes from Stomatobaculum sp., assembly GCA_017449925.1. Next base: position 18,192 of record JAFSYO010000060.1, on the reverse strand, counting down.
TCAAAGGATCCCTTCAGATAGGATTCTTTTACGATAAACGCGTCCCGGACCAGCTCCGCGGCCGCTTTCCCTTTGCCTGCCGAGAGAAACAGATCATAGTATTTCTGCGCTTTTGCTTCCGCGGTCTCATTGGAGATCAGATAGTCCTCCAGGATCGTTTCCCGGTCCGCCCCCAGCGCAGTCAGGAGAAGTGCCGCCGTCATACCGCAGCGGTCCTTTCCCTCGGAGCAGTGCCAGAGCACGCTTCCCCGGCTGAAATCATGGTTCATGATGGTCCGAATCGCCTTTCCCAGCTGGGCCATGCACCCGGGATCCACAGTGATATTCCTGTAAAGCCTTTCCATGTCCGGCAGGGGCTGCCCGTTGAACATGATATGCTGTTCTCCGCCGTGGGAGATCCCAAGCATTTCTTCCTCAAACACCGGAATGGAAAGATGCTTCGCGCCCGGGACTTCGGCGTCCGGTCTCCTCCTCTGTCCGAAGGAGGTCCTGAGATCCACGATCAGTGAAAGACGCCACCGGCCGCTGAGCTCGCTTTTGTCTCCTTCCGTAGCTGCGGAGAGGTTGGCGGTCCTGAGCAGCATGCCTCTCCGTATCAACCTTCCGTCCGCTGCCGGAAGACCTCCCAGGTCGCGGCTGTTGGTGACCCCCTCAAAAACAATGCGGCGTTCTGTTTTCATCTGCCTCCAGTTTCCTTCCGGTCACAACACCAGTATCTGTCCTTCCCTCGCAAAGCCGGTATTCGCCTCCTGGCTCTGCAGCATCTTCTCCCGGAAATCCAGCGTCTCATCCGTTTCGTAGGGAGCATGATGGATGATCAGCAGCCTCTTCGCCCCGCTGTTCCGGAAGATCCGGAGTCCCGCCTCCTCCGTGGAATGACCGAACCCTTTGTATTTCGGATAATCCGCTTCCCTGTACTGACCGTCATACAGAAGAAGGTCCGTATTCTTCGCGAAGTGCGTCAAACGTCCCTCGAAACCGTCGGTATGTTCAAAGTCTGTTGCCACTACAACGCTCTTCCCTCCGGCGTCAACGCGGTAGATAACGCATCCCCCGGGGTGATTGGATTCCATCCAGGTGATCCTGAACGGGCCCTCCTCGATCACTTTTTCCATTCTCTCCAACTCATGGAACCTGTAGGTGATCCCGCTGTAATCCCTGAGTCCCACCGGCCATAGAGGATTGGAAAACAGGTGGGCTATCTGCTGTTCCACTGTCTCCCCTTCCCTGGTATGTCCGTAGACTTCCAGGATCTTTCCCATGCAGCAGTCCGAAAGGAAAAAGGGCATTCCCATGATATGGTCCAGATGTGTGTGGCTGATGAAAAGCCTGATCCTGTCCTTCGGGACCAGGTCCCCGGGAACGTTCATGATCCCGGAGCCCGCGTCAATGAACAGGACTTCCCCCTCCGCTTCCATCAGATATGCAGTGGTCGCTCCTCCGAACTCCCACATTTTTCTGTTTGAAATAGTCATGGAACCTCTGGCTCCAAGCACTCTGACCTGCATACAAACCTACCTTCTTTCCGGAATGACCTCCAGCCAGTAACCGTCCGGATCCTGGATAAAATAAATACCCATGGAATGATTTTCAAAACAGATGCATCCCATCTCCTCGTGAAGCTTGTGAGCCGCTTCAAAATCATCGGTCTTGAAGGCCAGATGGAACTCCTCCTCTCCGATATCGTACTTCTGCGGGTGGTCCCGGAGCCAGGTGAGCTCCAGCTCAAAATCCGCGTTTTCATTGGAGATGAACACGATAATGTAAGATCCGTCCGCAGCGGTCTTTCTTCTCGCTTCCTTCAGACCCAGGGCCTTCTCATAAAAAGCCAGCGACTTTTCAAGGTCCGTAACATTGTAGTTCTCATGCACCATTCTGAATTTCATTGTGAAGCCTCCTTTTGAAGCATTGACGCTTTGAAACATTGACACTTTGAATCATTGACGCTTAGAAACATCGACGCTTTGCATCTATTTACCAGACGTTCGTGTACTGATCCCCGAGGATATCCTGGATCTCGTCGTAATACAGGATCTCCCGGAGCTGGGAATCGTTCCCCTCATACATGCCGAGCGGCATCCAGAGTTCCAGGTAATGGTACGTCGCGTTAAATCCGATGCCCTCCGGTTCCGGCTTCTGAAGGGCTTCCCGGAGGAATGCCGGGAATGCGTCGGAATGGACGAATTTCCCGGAATCATTGTGGGTCCCGTACTGGCTGAACTCTTTCATCAGGGCTTCATAGACCCCGTCCGTATTCTTGAACAGGTCGCTGACGGTCAGGATCTTTCCGGTATTTATGTCGATATTGTACCGGGTGTAACGGTACTTCCCGTATCCGAACTCTCCGATGCCGAGGCTCGACATCGCTCCCTCCGATACCGTAAAACTGAAAATATTCCGGCTGATGGACCAGAGATCTACAGCATAGAGGGAGTATGCGAATTTCCGGTCCACCTTCTTCCACTGGGATTTGGGGACCTTCTCCATCGCCTCATACTGTTTCTGAAGGGTCTCTTCCGCTTTTGCCTTGTACTGAGCGCTCAGGTCATTCAATGTCTTCATCAGTTCCGGGTACCGGTTCTCCGGATCTGAGAACACGAAGTACTTGGTGTCCAGACTGTAGTCATAGGCTTTCTGCCAGTCCGGTTTGATGATGACTTCCTCCTCGGAAATACCAGTCTCCGCCTGCCGGATCGTCTCCTCGCCCTGAATACGCTTCATGGGCTTCGTGGAATGGAACTCCCTGGTGCCGTAATTGTAGCCCGCGTCCACAAAGGCAAAGAACAGAAGATGATGCATCGGCTCCTGGAACTTTTTCCAGTTCTCCGGCACATCTTCGCCGTTTGCCGAAGAGCGGATGGTATCTCCGGACGCCAGCACGATCTCCGCCGTGTACTCCGGCGATCCGTAGGGCAATCCCTCCGTGTGGATGTCCAGCCCGTTGATCTGTCCGAGGTCCGCCTCTTTCGCAAGTTTCTGCAGCTCGTCCACCTGCTCCTTCGTCAGCTCGATCTCCTGGCAGAAGGAAGAGGAAACAAGACCTGTACCGTCCTCCAGCACCTTCAGTTCGTAGGAGTAATCGTCCTCAAACGGCGGCTCCGGCGCCATATTGGAGCTGATGTCATAAGGCACTCCTTTGTCGTGGAAGGAGACCTTCATGACGCGGATGGTCAGATCCTGGAACTCCTTTTTGGCCCCCGTGTCAGAGTTGTCGACCGGAGGATCATAGGTGGGCGGCGGCGGCGCCACGTCCCGGTTCCTCGCATACTCGACGCGGTGATGGCCCCCGTCTCCGTCTGTGTGGGACATCGTATAGGCGATGACCTTGTCCTCCGCCTTGTTGTAGTACATATCCTCGTAGATAAAGAAGTCCTTAATCTTCAGCTCCGGTTCTTCGCCCACGTTGCTGAACTCGTATTTCTCGTCGAAAGTATACTTGCCGTCATTGCTGGTGTACGTGATCGTATCGGCCGTGATCTCCAGCGTATCAGGCTGTTCCGTCTGCTCGTACCAGAACCCCTCCGGGCTGCTGCCCCGCGGGACTGTTTCCCCGGCACTTCCGTTCTCCCCGCTGCCATTATCCCCTGCTGTCGTCTTCGGTTCTCCGGGCCCGTTAGCCAGTGCGACAGTCCTGCATGCAGTGAACAGCAGCGCGCCGACTAAAAAAACCGCTGCCGCAATGAATCCTTTATTCATAAGCACCTCCTGTGTCTGTATTCTGTGCTGTGCTGTTCTGCTTTATTTTCATTATAAACGACCTTTTCCGGTTTGTAACTACCTCTCCCGCCTCCAGTAACCGCAATCTGAAGCCGGACCTGTACACCTGAACGCTTTCTGCTATACTGGTATTGTAAGACTATCGGAAAGGAGACAGGATAATGGAGATTGAGATCAGATACGAGAAGGACATGAACCGCTCCGCTGCCTACGACGGAGAAAAAAGGATCGGTCTCTGCGAATATGAGATCGAAGACGGAAAGTGGGTCATCACCCACACGGAGACGGACCCCGCCTACGGCGGACGCGGCATTGCGAAAAAACTGGTGATGTGCGTGAAAGAAGCTGCCGACGCGGCAGATGTGACCATCATCCCCGTCTGCTCCTACGCCGTGAAAGTACTGAGCTGACAAAGAAGAACAGCAGGCCCGCGGGCCTGCTGTTCTTTTTATCGCCCCTGTGTAGGGACTGCCATATGATTCAAACTACAAAGGTATCCTCCACGGACGGATTCATCTTCCGGATCCGGAAATCCGCGCCTTCGGAGACGGTGTAGTGGAACTCCTCCGGAGTCGGATAGCTGTGGGATGTAAATGTGGCCTCGCCCTCGTTGAAGAAGTACTCCACGCTGCTGCGGTCGATGAAGATGCGGATCGAGAAAAGCCCTTCCGAAAGCGGCATGGTCAGCACCTCTCCCACCTGGGGATTGAAGCGCTTTGTCATTCCGCTCTTATCAAAAGTGCAGAGTTTTTTCTCCGCGTCGTAGTGCATTCTGAGACCGCCGCTGCCGTCCGCCTTCGTGAAGAGGTCAAGGTCAAAGTCCTGTCCGGCGTCTGCCGGCTTCACCCGTACCTCGCATGCCGCAGGCAGAGTCCCGTCGGCGGGAACCTCTTCTCCCAGCAGTTCTTCGATCTGGGGCACCGGCGTCTGGACCAGCTTTCCGTTCCTGATCCGCAGCTCTCTCGGAAGGGTCATGCTGCCCTCCCAGTCCTCTTCCTCTGTGGGATAGTGATTGTCCGGGAGACCGATCCAGGAGATCAGCACTGCCTTGTCCGGGTCGCCCACATTGGCCGCGCCCTGGGCGGCGTAGAAATCAAAGCCGAAATCCAGGTACTGGTAGTCCGTCTCCGGAGTAAAGGTCAGCGTATCGTAATCCATATGTCCCAGGAGATAGACGTTGTGGTTGGTGCTCTCCGCTCTTCCCGGAAGTTTTGTGTACTGCGGCGAGAAGATCAGAAGATCCGTTCCGCTGAGATTCACGATGTAGGGGCATTCCCACATGCCGCCGAACTTTTCGTAGCCCGGTACCTTCAGTTCTCCGGCGAATTTCCAGCCTTTCAGAAGCTCTGAGGACTCATATATGAGCACAGTGCCGCGGAGGTCCTGGGTCTGGGCGCCGATGAAGATGAAGTATTTCTTCTTCTCTTCGTTCCAGATCACCTTCGGATCCCGCTGATGTTCGGAGTAGTCCGGCCGCGGGCCGAACAGCGGCTCCGGCAGCTTCTCCGGGTTTCCGTCTTTCCCCAGCATGGCTCCGCAGGTGTAAGGTGTTCTCACCCAGTCCTCATCTCTGTGGTTGCCTGTATAGAAAATGTACAGGTCCTCGCCGTCGGAGATCGCAGAACCGGAGTGATTGCCTTTGTTGTCATAGTCCCTGTCCGGCTTCAGGCCGATACCGGCGTTCGTCCAGCGGACCAGGTCTTTACTGATCACATGATACCAGTATTTCAGTCCGTGTACTGCGCCCCAGGGACACCACTGATAAAAGAGATGCCACACACCCTTGTGAAGAGCAAATCCATTGGGATCACTGGACAGTCCCGTCACCGGCTGAATATGATACGTCTGGCGGTAAACGGATTTCTTGATCCTCTCATGAAGCTCCCGGATCTCCTCCGGACTCTGAAGCACTCTGTAGCGTTCTTCTCTGGTCCATTCCTTCATATGATCTTGACTCCTTCGTCTTCCTGTCGCGTTTCCTGATTCCCTGTCCAGTTTATCTAATTATTTCGGATCCCTCTTCAGGATGACTTCGATACCTTCCACCGACAGAACGATGCAGTCTCCGGAAAGAGTTCCTTCCAGACGATCCTCCACACCATTCTCAAATGCGATCAGAGCGATCTTGTCTCCTTCGCGGGCCCATTTGATCGCGGATATGGATCCATCCACTGCCATGTATGCGTTTCCGTCCGGCTTCACGTCCATCACCCAGGTGTTGGAGGCATTTTCAAAGGTGGTGCCTGTGAGGGTCGCGTAAGTCTGCATGTCCATTCCCATGATGCGGTTCAGGCGGTACACTCCGGAAATATCTTCCGGCGCAGTCTCAGTGCCGGTGGTCCCGGTCTCAGTGGTCCCGGTTTCGGTCGTTCCGGTCTCGGCAGCAGCGCCGCCTTCTTTCTTAAGTTTCAGTTCCGTTCCTTCGACATTCAGTATAATCTCTCCGTCCTGGATGGTTCCTTCCAGCTCGGGTGCGGCGTCCTTTTCTGACGACAGCATGAGAGTCGTTCCCTCAGCTCTCCAGTAGATGGTCTCCTGTTCGTCATCCGCCTTGAAAAGGCAGACTCCGTCTTCCTGAAGATCAATGGTGAACATGTTTTTTGCTTCTTCCACGCTGGTTCCGGTAGCCATGGCGATGGTGTCGAGGCTTAAGCCCATGAGGCTCTCCATGGTGTAGTGTCCCAGATAATCATTTGTCGCTGCCCTGGCGGTGACCACCTGGCCGAAGAGAAGCGTCATCACAAGGGACAAAAACAGTACCATCGCGGTAAACTTTGAAACCTTTCTTCTATTCTGCATTTCTTCCTCCTCTCAGCCGGTTTTGCCGGCATAAACTTCCGGATTCTCCGGATCATATAAAATTGCTGTTTTTATTGTATCATAGTTTTAAGAAAACTATAGTGAACGTCAGAAAAAACTCGACGTTCACTACAGTTGTTTTCCATATTTACCTGATCGCTCCGGCCAGCTCCGCGGCCGCCTGTTCGTCCAGCTCCGCTTCGTCTGTCATCACCGCGTAGCTATAGCCCTCCTCTGTCCAGCAGACCGTCCGGACTTTGCCATCTTCCAGTCTGAGCTGAAGAATCCGGCCGTCATTCTCCAGAGTTTTCTCCTCGTAAGTCCCGTAAACGCCGCTGATATCCTCCTCTCCGGCAGCTTTCCGGACCCGGAAGCCTTCGTTCCCGGCGTCGTCGAAACAGATCACCTGGATCATATCATTTTCTATCGCTGTGATATCCCTGACCGGATATTTTTCTGCAAGAGGGGTCTCCTCCGGATACTCCATCCGGAAACCGGCTATTTCCTCTGCCTCTTCCATCGTCTCACAGGAGATGAAGGGATTCCCCCATGCGGCAGCCATTCCGTTCTCTCTCTCCTCTGCGTCCGCCGCCATGTCCGCTTCCATCATCGACTTTTTCCCGCTGAAGGCCTGGGCCGCAGCCGTTGTCAGCGCCTGGGGCTCAGGTATCGCTGCCGCAAAGGTTTCTGCCGCCGTTGTCTCCGGGGCTTGTGCCGCCGGGGCTGCTCCCACCGCCGGATCCGCCGCCTCCCTGAATGCTTCCGGCGCCGCCGTTGCTGCTGCCGGAGCTGCGGCCTCCTCCATCATTTCGGCCGCTCCTGCCGCCGGGGCTGCCGCCTCAGCTGCTGCGGTATAGGCTGCCGGGGCTCCCTGATTCGCGGTGAGCATATCCCTCTGCATCTTCGGGAAAATCCCGATCAGGAATACCGCTGCCGCGGCAGCTGCCGCCGCCCCGAAGACACGGCGCCTGCTGCTCCTTTTCTTCGTCAGGTCTACGACCTTTCCGGCGGATACCGGAGCCGCTTCCTCAATATACTTTTCTTCTATCTCTCCGATGGCTCTCAGGAGCTCTCTTTCTGTCATACCGGAATTCCCTCCTCTTCCAGAACCTTCTTCAGTTTTTCCCTCTGGCGGAGCAGCGTCATCTTCACCTTGCTCTCCCCCAGGCTGAGGTTCCCGGCGATCTCTTTCACGGAATACATGTACCAGTAACGCTGCACAAATATCTTCCGGTCCTCTGTCTTCATGGTACCAAGAAATTTGTTCAGGCATGCCGTCAGCACCATGGCTTCCTCCGGGCTTCCCTGGGAATCCCAGACGGAGCCGCTGCCGCCCGGCTCTCCTCTTCCGCCCGGCGCGCTGCCCACGCATTCCGCCAGTTCGTCCAGAGCCAGGGCTGTCTCTCCGCCGCCGCGCTTCTCCGCGTGTTTCTTTTCATACAGATTCAGCGCAAGGTTGCGGGTGATCTTACCAAGAAAGGCCTTTAAAAACCCCGGCCTGTGGGGCGGCATCGCGTTCCACGCGTTCATCCAGGTGTCGTTCACGCACTCCTCCGCATCCTCCGCGCTGTACAGAATATTCCAGGCGATGGTGCCGCAGTACTTCCCGTACTTTATCTCCGTCTCCCGGATCGCTTCTTCCGAACGCTTCCAGTACAGATCGATGATCTGCTCGTCCTGCATTATCGTGTCTCCTTTATTGTAATGACCTGATTCTACTCTGTTTCGTCACATTTTTTTAATATTGTTGTTTTCATTTTAATGGTGGCAGGTTCCGTGGTCAAGGCAGACAATAAAACGGGGCTGTCGCACTAAGATAGTTAGTCCAGCAGCCTCCTTTGTGAGGGATTACAGAGGTTTAGAAACCGGCGATTTGGGGGCATATGCGGAACTACTGAAATGCACTCCATTTTTCTGGCGGCTGACTTCCAGATTTTGCTCAATTCTCACTGGTTGTGGGGGTATAGAGCGCAAGTCCTCAATAGCACTCCATTACTAACAAACGATACAAGGGAGTGCTAATCAGGACATTGCGAGTATACCCCCACGCAAGCTGTTTAGAAAAAGGACTGCCGCATAACTGATGCGACAGCCCTGTATTATCTTAAAACACCGCGCAGCCGCACCTGCGGACCTGCTTCATCCGGAGCAGCGCGGTATCAGCGTCCTGGAAAACATCTCCCTCCGGTTTTTCCCGGTCCGAGAAGGCCACGCCTACGCTCAGCGACACCGGCAGCACTTCTCCGTCCGGTTTCTGAAGGACCTCGTTGACCTGTTCCACTTTGTCGAAAATCAGCGGCTTCATGGTACTGGTCATCCTAGTCATGATTACCACGAACTCGTCTTCCTTCAGGCGGCAGATATGGTCCACGGAGCGGAAGCTTTTCTTCAGCTCTTCCGACACCCTGAGGGCCACGGCATCCGCACAGGCGCGTCCCTTCCCGTCTTTTATGACAGCGTAGTCATTGATGTCCGCGATGAGGACGGCGATATGTTCCTTGTCCGAGTCGTGGAACAGGACTTCGAAGGCTGTGTGGTTGTAAAGACCGGTCAGCGGATCGTGGAGCGCTTCGTAGGTGAACATGTCGCGCTTCTGTTTCCTGCCCTCTTTCTTCATCTCTATTTCATGTTCCCTGCGGTCCCGGAGGAAGGTCTCGAACTTCTCTTCCGGCAGCGGGGGCGAGAAATAATATCCCTGTACAATATCGCAGCCCATGGCTTTCAGGGTGAGCAGCTGCTCTGCGGTCTCCACGCCCTCGGCGATCGTCGGCACTCCCAGCGATTCCGCCAGCTGGATCACCACCTCCAGGAGCCTGGTGTCTTTCCGCTCCCGGAAGGCGTTCCTGATGAACTGCATGTCCAGCTTCAGCGCGTCGATGGGCAGGGTGGAGATCATGTTCAGGGAGGAATATCCGGAGCCGAAATCGTCCATCTCAATGTGGAAGCTCTTCTCCCTGAGGCTCTTCACCGTTTCGATGATCTGATTCGAATCCTCAGTATAAGCGGATTCCGTCACCTCCAGGAACAGCTCCGAAGTGGTCAGGCCGTTTGTCTCCACGATCTTCTCCATCTTTTCAACGAAGGAAGGATCATAAAGATCGATCCGGGACACGTTCAGCGAAACCGGGACCACGCTCCCGAAGCGGTCCTTCCATTCCCTCACCCGGGCCGCCGCCTCGTTCCAGACATAGGTGTCCAGCTGCTGGATCAGGCCGTTCTTCTCGAACAGCGGGACGAATACGCCCGGACTCACCGGACCGAGCTGCGGATGGAACCAGCGGACCAGCGCTTCCGCCCCGGCAAGGACCGGTTCTTCAGGCCGGATATCAAATTTCGGCTGGTAGAACACCTTGAACTGCTTGTCCCGGATGGCCTTCTCGAAGCCCTCCAGCAGCTGTTCGGCATAGATCTCCGCCTCGCGAAGAGAATCGTCGTAGAAGCCGACGGCATTCGTGAAGCTGTTCTTCACCGTATCCGCGGCCAGCTTCGCGCGGTCGAACCTCCGCTCGATATCGATCTCCTTGTCGACGTCGGAATAGACGCCCATGCGGAGACGCACCCGGTTCTCATGCGTTCCGTCACCCCGCAGGATCACGAAAGCTTTTTCCAGGATCTCCTCGTAGTCCTCCCGGTGAGGACAGTAGGCGAGGAAGGTGTCCGCCTCCCTGCGGCATACGATCCCTCCGGACTCCCGCACGACCTCCAGCACCTTTTCTCCGATCTGCTTCAGCACTTTGTCCCCGTAGGCTTTGCCGTAGCGCTCGTTGATCATGTGGAAATGATTGATGTCCAGCACGATGGCGTCCGTGGGCTGGTCCTTGTGGTACAGATCATACTGCGAGGCGTAGCGGTAAAAATATTCCCTGTTGTACAGACCGGTCAGATGATCGCGCTCTGTCCAGCGGATAATGTCCCGGTCCTCCGAAAGCTCAATGGTGCGGAGCACTCTGGCCAGCACCACCTTCGGCTGGGGATAGGGCTTCGGAATAAAGTCGATGGCGCCGAGGGTCAGGCTTTCCACCTCAGCGTCCTTGTCCGCCGTCATCACGATGACCGGGATCAGGGCGGTCGTGCTGTCAGCCTTGATCCGCTTCAGGACCTCCAGGCCGTGCATATCAGGCAGATTCAGGTCCAGAAGGATCAGGCTGATCCGCTGGCTGTCTGAGGCGACCGCGGAAAGAGCCTCCTCCCCGGTGGCCGCGAAAACAATATCATATATGCTGTCCAGAATGATCCGCAGCATCTCCTGATTTATGATTTCATCCTCCACGATCAGGATCCGCCTCTTTCCGTTAGCGGAATGAAAACTCAGATGATTTTCCGGCATGGTGCATCCTCCATTCGATTAAACACCTTTTCATTATAACTGATTCGCGCCACGCATGCGAGTATTATGCGCCACGGACAGGACAGATTTATTCCTGTGGCTTTTCTGCCTGGGGAAGCCGGATGAAGCCTTCCTCGTCTATCTCCGCTTCCGGAGAGATCCTGCGGAGGCGTATCACGAACTGCTCTTTCTCTCTTCCCTCCAGGAGCACCACCCTGCAGTCCCGGGACTGCATCGGCACGAAGCGGAGAGACTTAAGCTTCTTTTCCGCCGTGTCAAATTCCGCCTCCAGGATCCCGGTGTCGTGGACGCCGGAATGGAACAGGAAGTTCCCCATGCTGTAGGCCACCGGGACATTCTCCGCAAATCCCACGGACTGCAGCACATGGGGATGTCCCCCCACGATCAGATCGGCGCCGGCTTCCTTCAGGAGCCGCGCCATCTCCTTCTGCCGGGCGTCCGGGCGGGACTGTCCCTCGATCCCCCAGTGAAGGATCACGACCACAGCATCATTCTCCGCCTTCGCCGCCCTGACGGCATCCAGCAGAAGCGCCGGGTCAAAACAACGGAACACCCCGGGGGACTGTTCGTCCGCGGCCTTGGTCCACACCTTGGTCCGCTCGATCTCCGTGGCGTTCAGGACAGCGATCTTCATGTTCCCCGCTTCGAACACTGCCGGCTGCATGGCCTCGGCAAGATTCCGGCCGCCGCCGATATAAGGCATCCCGATGCTATCAAGGGTCGAAAGCGTGTCAAGAAATCCCTGTTCCCCGAAGTCCCAGGTGTGATTGTTCGCCAGCGTCACCAGGTCTACGCCCATCTCCTGCAGCATGGCGGCGTACTTGGGATCGGTCCGGAAAGCATAGGTCTTTCCGGAACGTTTCCCGCCCCGGGTATAGGTAAACTCATTGTTCACGATGAAGACATCCGCTCCCCGCATCGTCTCCAGCGCCTTCTCGTCGAAACTACCCGCGACGCCGCGGGACGTCGCCTTCAGACCGGCGGTGTAGACCGGATCAAAGAGGATATCGCCCGCAACGGCAATGGTAAATGTATCACCGGCATCCCCGGTGCTCTCCGCTCCCGCAGTATTTGCCGCCGGGCCGTTTGCGCCGTTTACAGATCCGGCTCCCCTTCCCGCGATCCGTGCGGCGTACGCTGTGCCGGAACAGGCTTCCCCGGGCAGGAAAGCCGGAGCAAGCAGAAAGAACGCCGCCAGCAGAAAGACCGCATTACGGAAGGCGCGGGCAGTCAGACGCCCGGAAAATGTTTTGATCATATCGCTTCATCTCCCTTTGAATTCTTTTTTTTCTTTTGTCGGATACCTTCTCTGTTAACAGATATTGTTTACCAGGCCCACCGACACATAACCTTCCGTGACGGCGCGGAGATCGGTGCCCTCTTCCGCGGAGGCGTCGTATACCCCTTCCACCATCAGGCGGACGCCGCCTCCCGGAAGCTGTTCCAGTTCCAGATAATGGTCGCGGAAGATCATCCCCTGGGAAACACTCCTGTCCCGCAGGATCCCCCTGCACTGGGCCAGCGGACATCCGGGAAAGTTCACGTTCAGGATCTGTCCCGGCCCGGGCCGCTCTTCCAGAAGCTCTTCCAGCAGTTCCTTCAGATATCTGTCTGAAACCTCGTGGCACGGGACCGCCTCTTCTGAGAACGCGATCCCGGGAAGTCCCTGGAACGACGCCTCAAATGCAGCGCCAGCCGTCGCGGAGTACTGAATATCCGAAGCGACGTTGAGACCGTAATTTATTCCTGAAAGCACCACGTCCGGCTTCCGGGGCATGACGCTCAGGGACCCGACCCGCACGCAGTCCCCCGGTGTGCCGCTGCAGGAAAAAGCGTGGACTCCGCTGACTGGAAAGACGTGGGGATAGACGTCGATGGGGCTGTGCAGCGTGATACTTTGGGATGCCGCACTCATCTGCTGCGCCGGCGCCACTACCCACACTTCCCCGAATTCCTTCGCCGCTTCCGCCAGGCGGATGATGCCTCCCGCCTCGATCCCGTCGTCGTTTGTGATCAGAATAGTCCTCATGTTCTGCGTCCTGCTCCTTCCGCTTTTGCCTACCATCCTATCACAGGCGTCCCCTGTCGAGAAGTCTTACAGCGGTTGATACCGCGGTTTTTCATGTTATAATGTCTGGGACTCTGAATCTGCAATCAGGAAAAACGATATGAGAAACAAAAACACTGTAATCTGGACTTGGTTTCCGGTAACATTCGCGACGGCAGTATTCTGCTGTATACTCTGGGGCAGCGCCACGCCGGCGATCAAGATAGCCTACGAACTGTTTCAGATCGGGCCGGAGGATACCGCCTCCAGGCTCACGCTGGCGGGAACCCGGTTCATTATGGCAGGGAGCATGACGATCCTCTTCGGGTCGCTTATCCAGCGCAGATTTCTGACGCCGAAAAGCGCCTCCCGTGGTAAGCTTCTGCTTCTCAGCCTCACCCAGACAGTTGGGCAGTACTATTTCTTTTTTATGGCCCTTGCCAAAACCAGCGGGGTGCGCGGCTCCATCATCAACGCCTCCAGCCACTTCATCACCATCCTTTTTGCGGTCTGGCTGTTCCGCCTGGAAAAAATATCCTTCAGGAAGCTGGCAGGCTGTATTATCGGGTTCCTCGGGGTCCTTACGATCCTGGGCGGTCCCGCAGCCCTGCTCAGCGGAGGAAACATGACGCTGCAGGGAGAAGGAGCCATGCTGGCCGCAGACTTTTTCTACGCCGCGGCCGCATGTATGATCAAGATCTTCTCCAGGGACGAGGATCCCGTGGTCCTCAACGGATACCAGTTCTTTCTTGGAGGATGGATCCTTTTGCTGATCGGTGTCCTGATGGGAGGCAGACTGCATTTTTACAGCGGCGCCTGCATACGGATCCTCCTTTATCTTGCTTTTATTTCTGCCGGAGCTTACACGCTCTGGAGCATTCTTCTGAAGTACAATCCGGTCAGCAGAGTCTCGATCCTTGGATTCATCAACCCTGTCGTGGGCGTGCTGCTCTCCGCCCTGCTTCTCGGAGAAGGAAGAGAAGCCTTCTCCTGGAACTGCATTGCTGCCTTGCTTCTCGTGTCCGCGGGAATCATCCTTGTCAACTCGGCAGCCGCTTCCGATCAGTGAGATTGATAAATCCCATCTCTTCCGCTGTATTGACATATGGCGGGAGCAGACGTAAACTTTTTTATAGAAATCTTCAGGGCGGGGTGAAATTCCCCACCGGCGGTAAAAGCCTTTCCGTCTGATCCTTCAGCCGGATCTGCTTTGAGCCCGCGAGCCGACGCATGTTTCCGCGGCAGCCTTTATCGGCGGCCCGGTTCCTGCCGACGCACGATCCGGTGTGATCCCGGAGCCGACAGTTACAGTCTGGATGGAAGAAGATGCAGTCAGCCTGCCGGTGCGGAAATCGCCGGCCTGAAAGCTTTGAGTGCGCTTATTCTGCCCTGGAACGAAGACCGTTCCGGGGCATTTCTGTTCCAGGGATTTTCTGTTCCGGGACTATTCTCTTCCAGCGTATTTCTTGCTCCAGGCCAGAACTTTTTGTATGAAAACCGCACTGCGCAGCGTAAATCTGTCTTCCAGCTCCCCGGAGATCTCCGGGGAGCTGTTTTTTTGCACATGCGTACGGAAAGGAAACAGAAAGGAGGTCTTCCTTCGTATGACACACGAAGACTTTATGCGCCGCGCTCTCGCGCTTTCGCTGCGGGGGGCCGGCCGTGTCTCGCCGAATCCCCTGGTGGGAGCGGTGATCGTGAAGGACGGACGGATCATCGGCGAGGGATGGCACGCGGTCTATGGCAGCCTGCACGCGGAGCGGGCGGCGCTGGAAGACTGCCGCTCCCGGGGAGAAGATCCCGCCGGGGCAGATATCTACGTCACGCTGGAGCCCTGCTGCCACCACGGAAAACAGCCGCCCTGCACCGACGCACTGATCGAAGCCGGCATCGCCCGCGTCTTAGTCGGTTCCGGCGACCCGAACCCGAAGGTCGCGGGAAAAGGGAACCGGATCCTGCGGGACCACGGCATCGAGGTGACAGAACACCTTCTGGAAGAAGAATGCAGGAAAGTGAACGAAGTCTTCTTCCACTACATCACCACTGGCCTTCCTCTGGTGGTGCTGAAATACGCCATGACCCTGGACGGGAAGACCGCCTGTTTCACCGGAGAATCCCGCTGGGTCACCGGGGAAGAGGCGCGGCGGCACGTCCATGAGACCAGGAACCGCCTCTCCGCTATCATGACCGGCGTCGGCACCGTCCTCGCGGACGACCCGCTCCTCACCTGCCGTCTGGAGCAGGTGCCGGAGACCGGACTGCCCGGCAGGAATCCTGTCCGGATCATCTGCGACAGCACCCTCCGGACGCCCTTCAACTCGAAGGTCGTGACCACCGCAAAAGAGACGCCCACCATCATCGCCACCTGCTGCAGGTCGAAGGAAAAACAGGCGCCCTACATCGCTGCCGGATGCCGGATCCTGGAGTGCCGGGACGCGTCTCCCTATGAGACACTTCCGGCCCGCCCGCAGGTCGATCTCCGGGACCTGATGATCCAGCTCGGCGCCGAAGGTATCGACAGCGTCCTTCTGGAGGGCGGCAGCACCCTCGCCTGGTCCGCCCTGGAAAGCGGCATCGTGCAGAAGGTCCAGGCCTACATCGCCCCGAAGCTCTTCGGCGGCGCGTCCTCAAAGACGCCGGTGGGCGGGAAGGGCTTCCCCTCGCCGGGTGAAGCAGTGAAGCTTCAGAACATGACCATAAAGCAGCTGGGAGACGATCTTCTCCTGGAGGGGAGGTTGAAAACATGTTCACAGGACTGATTGAAGAGACCGGCACCCTGGAATCCGTCCGGAAAGGCGCGAAGTCCGCAGTGCTAAGGATCCGGGCCAAAAAGGTGACCGCGGGTCTGAAGACCGGCGACAGCGTGGCGGTGAACGGCGTCTGTCTCACAGCAGTGACCCATGACAGCACCGGCTTCACCGCGGACGTGATGCACGAGACCCTGAGCCGCTCCTCCCTGGGCAGTCTTTCCCCCGGCAGCCGGGTGAACCTGGAGAGAGCCATGCCGGCGGACGGGCGCTTCGGCGGGCACATGGTGGCCGGCCACGTGGACGGCACCGGCATCATCCGCTCCATCAGAAAAGACGACAACGCCGTCTGGTACACCATCTCCGCGGAGCCGAAGGTCCTCAGGTACATCGTGGAGAAAGGAAGCATCGCCGTCGACGGCATCAGCCTCACCGTGGCGTCAGTCACAGACAAGGACTTTTCCGTTTCCGTGATACCCCACACTGCCGCTGTGACCACCCTCTCTGAGCGGAAAGCGGGCGATGCAGTCAATCTGGAAAACGATATCGTGGGGAAATATGTAGAGAAGCTGCTGGGACTGAACAGCGGGGGAGCCACCACTAAGGGCGCGACTGCAGAAGGCATTACCCCTGGTTTTCTCGCACGCAACGGTTTCCTGTAATCAAAAAACTGCCGGCCCGGGACAGGACCCGCGCCAGAGAAAGGATACAAACACTATGAAACAAATGAACACCATTGAAGAAGCTGTACAGGAGCTCCGGGAAGGAAAGATCATCATCTGCATCGACGATCCGGACCGGGAGAACGAGGGCGATTTCATCTGCGCCGCGGAGTTCGCCACCACAGAGAACATCAATTTCATGGCCACCTACGGAAAAGGCCTCATCTGCATGCCCATGGCAAAGGAATTCGTCAAGCGCCTGCAGATCCCCCAGATGGTCATGGACAATACCGACAACCACGAGACCGCCTTCACCGTCTCCATCGACTACGCGGGAACCACCACCGGCATCAGCGCCGCCGAACGCTCCGTCACTGCCATGAAATGCGTGGAGGATGACACCCGGCCGGAGGATTTCCGCCGTCCCGGCCACATGTTCCCCCTCCTGGCGAAGCCGAACGGCGTCCTGGAGCGGGATGGCCACACCGAGGCCACCGTGGACCTGTGCAAGATCGCTGGCCTGAAGGCCTGCGGCCTCTGCTGCGAGATCATGCGGGACGACGGCACCATGATGCGCACCACGGAGCTCCTGCAGCTGGCGGAGCGCTTTGACTTGAAGATCATCAGCATCAAGGCGCTGCAGGAATACCGGAAGATCCACGACATCCTGGTGAATCAGGAGGCGGTGGTCCGCATGCCCACCAAATACGGTGAATTCCGGGCCTACGGCTATGTGAACCGCCTGAACGGAGAACACCACGTCGCTCTGGTGAAGGGAGAGATCGGCGACGGAGAGGACATTCTGTGCCGCGTCCACTCCGAGTGCCTCACCGGCGACACCTTCGGCTCCCTCCGCTGCGACTGCGGGGAGCAGTTCGCCGCCGCCATGTCCCAGATCGAAAAGGAAGGCCGGGGCATTCTTCTCTACATGCGCCAGGAAGGCCGGGGCATTGGCCTCATCAACAAACTGAAGGCCTACGCCCTGCAGGAAAAAGGCATGGACACCGTGGAAGCGAACCTGGCCCTGGGCTTCGAGAGCGACCAGCGGGAGTACTACATCGGGGCCCAGATCCTCAGAGATCTCGGCGTCCGCTCCATGCGGCTCCTCACCAACAACCCGGACAAAGTTTACCAGCTGAAGGAATTCGGCATGGAGATCAAGGAGCGGGTCCCCATCCAGATCAAAGCCACCGACTACGACATCCGCTACCTGAGGACAAAGCAGTCCAAGATGGGACATCTGCTGGGGCTGTGATTCATTCCGAAGCATTTCGTTCGCAAATCACATGATTTACTTACCAAAAGTCGAAAAAAAAGGAGGACTTAAAATGCATACTTACGAAGGAAAACAGGTCGCCGAGAAGATCCGTGTGGGCATCGTCGCAGCGCGTTTCAATGAATTCATCACTTCCAAACTGCTGGGCGGAGCTATCGACGGGCTGGTCCGCCACAACGTGAACGAGGACGATATCGACATCGCCTGGGTCCCCGGCGCTTTTGAGATCCCGCTGATCGCCCAGAAGATGGCGAAATCCGGAAAATACGACGCCGTCATCGCCCTCGGCGCCGTGATCCGCGGCTCCACCAGCCACTACGACTACGTATGCAGCGAAGTCTCCAAGGGCATCGCCAATGTGTCCCTGAATGCCGGCATCCCCGTGATGTTCGGCGTCCTCACCACCGAGAACATCGAGCAGGCCATCGAGCGGGCCGGCTCCAAAGCAGGCAACAAGGGCTTTGAATGCGCCGCCGGCGCCATCGAAATGGTGAACCTGATCCGGGAGATCGAAGGATAACAAAATCCCTATAATAAAAGTCAGGACCACCGGCTTAGCCGGTGGCCTGCTCCACCCCTATAAGGGGTTGTTACCT
>JAFSYO010000059.1 GCA_017449925.1 Stomatobaculum sp. | reverse complement strand
GGACCGGGATGGACTGACCACTGGTGCACCGGTTGGGGAGCGACCCCATAGCCGGGTAGCCAAGTCGGGCCGGGATAAACGCTGAAGGCATCTAAGCGTGAAGCCCCCCTCAAGATGGGATATCTCATACGTAAGTAGTAAGACCCCTGAAAGACGATCAGGTAGATAGGGCAGAGGTGTAAGCATAGTGATATGTTCAGCTGACTGCTACTAATCGGTCGAGGGTTTAACCAAAGGTCGGAAGAAGATGGAGAGATAGGAAGAGTTTGGAAATAGTTCTGTGTGTGGTTTTCAGGGTACGAACCTGAATTGCGATAGTGGCGTAGTTGGTAACGCGCGACCTTGCCAAGGTCGAGACCGCGGGTTCGAGTCCCGTCTATCGCTCTTAGCACCCCGGAAGACAGCTTCCGGGGTTTTTTCGCATATCACGGTACAGCAATTTCCGCAAAGGAACAGATACTTCGGTAGAAAAAATGCAGAACAATGACCTGGAGAAAAAACTAAACACGCAGGAAGCTGGCAAACAGGACAAAACCGCGGCGGACCGTGCGGCGCTTTTTGAGCACGCGCCCATCCCCCGCGCCATGGCGGTGATGTCTATTCCGATGATCATCAGCCAGCTGATCACATTGATCTACAATATGGCGGATACGTTTTTCCTGGGACTGACAAACGACCCGTTCAAGGTCGCCGCTTCTTCCCTGGTGATGACGCTGTACCTTTTCACTGCGGGTATCGCGAATCTTTTCGGCGCGGGCGGCGGGAGCCTTCTTTCCCGTCTGCTGGGAGCGAAGGAGGAAGAAGAAGCGAGGAAGGTATCGTCTGCGAGTCTTGCCTGGGCGGCAATGGCTACTGCGGCCTATTCCGTGCTGTGCTTCCTGTTCCGGAACCAGATCCTCAGGTTCCTCGGCGCCAGCGACAATACCATCGGCTTTGCCCGGGACTACATGCTCTGGGTGCTGGTGATCGGCGGCATTCCGACAGTGCTTTCCATGACCATGGCGAACCTGCTGCGGAGCATCGGAAACGCGAAGGAAGCCGGCTTCGGCCTCACCATGGGCGGCATCCTCAACATGTTGCTGGATCCGCTGTTCATGTTCGTGATCCTGCCCGACGGCCAGCAGGTGAAGGGCGCGGCCATCGCGACCATGCTCAGCAATATTGTCGCAGCTTCATACTTTACCAGGAAGATCCTTGCGATGGGAAAAGACGCGGTCATCACTTTCCGTCAGGACCTCGGAAGGCCGCGGAAGGATTCGGTCGCTTCTATCTTCTCTGTCGGTATTCCGGCGGCGGTATCTCTCTGGCTCTTCGATCTTTCCAACATGGTGCTGAACATGCGGGCAGCCGGGCACGGAGATACTGCCCTCGCCGCAGTCGGCATCGTCCTCAAGGTGGAGCGCCTGCCGCTCAATATCGGAATCGGCATATGCATTGGCATGGTGCCGCTGATTGGGTATAACTACGCCGCAAAGAATTTTGAGCGCCTGGACGGGATCTTCGCCTTCGGACGCGCCGCAGGGATCGCAGTGGCGGTGATCTGTGTTATCCTGTACCGGACCTTTGCGCCGCAAATCATCCGGGCATTCATCCAGGAACCTGAGACGGTGCGGTATGGCACCGGCATTCTTTCTGCCCGCTGCTTCGCGACGCCGCTGATGTTCCTTTGTTTCAGCATGGTGTATTTTTTCCAGGCCATCGGAAAAGGCAGGTATGCCCTCATTCTTGCGGTGGTCCGCCAGCTGGCGTTCGTCATACCTATGATCATCATCCTGGACAGTTTTTTCGGGATGGATGGTATCGTCTGGTCGCAGTTCGCCGGCGACCTGTGCACCGTCATCGTGACTTATATAATTTACTGGAAAGTCTATAAGAAGGCGCCAAAATAAAAAACGAGGGTACCGCATCAGCGGTATCCTCATTTTTTTCACGTGTTTGAACAGGACAACATTCTGTTTAATTACTTTGCCCTCTGCATAAGCAGGTTCAGGAGCGCGCCGCCGTTGGAACTCTGCTGGGCGGTATCGCTTCCGCCGCCCAGAAGGGACTGCAGAAGAGACGAAGAGGAAGGAGCGCTCTGCTGGACTTCCGGCTCCTGGGCCGCGCCGAACATCTGAAGGAAATCCATCATGCCGCCTGCGCCGCCGCCCTGGCCGCCAAGCTGAAGGACCTCGGAATCAGAGCCGGGTTTTGCGCTCTGCTGCTGGTTCTGGGCCTGCATCGCGGTGGAGTTCGCCGCGGAAAGGCTGCTCAGCATGGCAGGAGCGATAAGGGACATGAGCAGATTCACTTCATTGCTGCTGATGCCGGTTTCCGCAGAGAGTTCATTCGATACGGAAGCAGTGTTCCCGCCGAGAATGTGGCCGATGATCGCCGCGCCGTCCTTCTCGTCAGCGTTGCTGATCTGGACTTCCAGCGGCTTTTTGCTGGTGTGCTGGGTCAGGGCACCGAGAAGCGACTGAGCTCCGGAGGAGGAAGATGCGTTGGACGTCATGGCCTTCAGGAGAATGGGCAGCGCCAGCGGCAGGAGTTTTTTGATGGTCTTTGCCGAGATGCCGGTTTTCTTTGAGAGGGCGCTTACGGACGCGGTGGTGGTCATTCCTTTCAGAAGCAGGCTGAGCAGGTTCATATAATCTCCTTTCAAATAACAAAGCGTGATTCACAATTACAGCTGCGTGATTTGAATCTTTAATAAAACCATTATAACACCACAACGGTTCTCTGTACTTCTTTTTACCTGGTTCTTTCTACTCCCCGGGGATAGATCAGGGCAAAATCATCGCGCATGGAGATGACGGTAAAGCCCTGGGCTTCATAGCCGGCGCGTTTGGACGCGTTTTCAGCCTTTCCGTATTCCCGGACTTCGTCGTCGGCGATGACCATGAAAGAGGCTGATTTATAGGGATTATTGGAGACGACGTACTGCAGCATGGCCACGTCGCCCGAGCTGTTGCCGAAGGCCAGCACCGGCTGTTTTCCGATCTCCCGGACGATGGCATCAACCTTGCTCATTTTTGCATTTTCCCCGGCGTAGCTGCCATCGAACACGACCCGGTCGTCCGGCTTGAAGGTATAGTCGGTGTCAGCTGTGCTGCCCTGGCCGGTGGCTGTGTAGCCGTACTCGGTCCCGATTACATGAGAGGGCGGGATATTCAGAGTTCCTTCAACGATCGCCCGCACGATGTTGCGTTCTGTCGCGGTCACGATGTAGATCTCAAAGCCGTTGGCCTGGAGCAGCTGCACCGCCTCAAGCATCGGGAGATACCAGGCGCCGCCCCGGGTCATGTTGGAAAAACCATCGGCCGGAGAATTCTTAAAGTACCGTACGTAATCCTTCAGCTGTTCCGGGGTCAGGCCGGCGTAGGCAGTGGCGCCCGCGGAAGCCTGGCGTGTGCTCATATTCTCGGGTTTCGCGCCCCAGGCGGAATCGAGGATCTCCTGTGCCACGGCGCGGATTGCTTCCGGCGCGTGATAGTTCGGGTTGTTCAGCGCGTAATCTGCAAAGACCATATACTCGAAGCACCATGGGTATGTTTCGCACATCAGGGTGCCGTCCAGATCGAACACGGCGATCCTGTTCTCCGGAGGAATATAGCTGCCGGAGTTTTTATTTGTCACGAGGGCCACGTATTCATTCAGCTTCTGTGCCGCCGGAGATCCCGGAGTCCAGTATGTCGACAGGGGCAGAGGATATTCGCCGCCCGCCCGGACAGTGACAGGAAAACATACCAGGATGAGCAGCAGTGCGATCAAAATGCGAAGCTTACCGGCTTTTTTCATTTAAGAAGTTCCTCCTGTAATAAAAGATTTTCAATGGAAACATCTTTTTTCAAAAACAGTATTTCAATAGTGTCTCTTCAATCAATATTAACTGAAAATGATCTGTTACGGAAGAGTTCTGCCGTTTCTTCTCCGGCCGCACCGCGGAAAAGTCGTCGCGGCGGGAGCCTTTTTCTGTTATACTGTATTCTGAAGTACTATGTCGATACCGCTGTAATTCAGTGCCTCCTGGGGCGGAAAGCATGAAATGTACCGGACCCGGAGTACTGATAATGAATAAGGAGGAAAGAGAATGAAACTCACATGGCTCGGACATTCCTGTTTTAAGATCGAAGATAACGGCTTCACAGTGATCCTGGATCCCTATTCCAACGACACGGTTCCCGGCTACCGGAACCTCGAAGGGGAGGAGGCGGACCTGGTCCTCTGTTCCCACGGCCACGGGGACCACTGTGCGGCTGATCTCATCGAAAAGAAGGAGGGTGGGGAGAATCCCTTCACCGTGGAGACCATCGATACCTGGCACGACGAAGTACAGGGCGCGAAGCGCGGCACCAACAAGATCACCATTCTCACAGACAAGGACGGCGTGAAGGTGATCCACATGGGCGACATCGGCTGCGAACTGACGGAGGAGCAGTACGAAAAGCTCCAGGGCGCTGACGCCCTGATGATCCCAGTGGGCGGCTTCTACACCGTGGAGCCGGACCTGGCGAAGAAGATGGCGGACCGCATCGGCGCCGCCGTGACCATTCCCATGCACTACAGGGGCCTTAATTTCGGCTATCCCGTCATCGCTGAGCTGAACGATTTCGCGGATCTCTGCGGAGACATCCAGCTTTACGGCAGCAGCCTGGACATCACGAAGGGAATGATGAAGCAGACTGCTATCATGGTGCCCCTTTACGCCGCCGGAAAATAAAGCAGCAGGAGGATCTGAGTATGGAGTACGAGGGCGATGTCTACAGACCGCCAAGTGAGGCGCGGAGCCTCATCATCCAGGTGACCATCGGCTGCTCCCACAATAAATGCACCTTCTGTCATATGTACACGGAAAAGCAGTTCCGCATCCGGAAGCGGGAAGAGATCCTGCAGGACCTGGACGACTGCCGCGAAATGTACGGCCCCTGGGTCCGGCGGGTGTTCTTCGCCGACGGGGACGCGCTTATCGTCCCCACGGAGCTTCTGCTGGAGCTCCTCGACTACGTGCACAAGAACTTTCCCGGCGTAGAGAGGATCACTTCCTACGGGACGGCCCACGATGTCCTGCGGAAGTCGGAGGAGGAGCTGAAGGCCCTTGCGGCTGCGGGGCTCGAGATGATCTATCTCGGCGCGGAGTCCGGGGACGATGAGATCCTGAAGCACATCCAGAAAGGGGAGACCGCGGCAGATATCATCGAGGCGGGGCAGAAGCTGAAAAGGTGCGGACTGAAGACTTCTGTGACGCTGATCTCTGGCCTCGGCGGGCGCGCAGGGATCCGTTCCCACGCTATCAAGTCCGCCTATCTGATCAGCGCTATGAATCCGGAGTTCGCCTCCATTCTGACGCTGCACCTGACGCCGGAATCTCCCATGGCGCAGGAGATCGCCCGGGGCGAGATGGAACTCATCACGCCGGACGAGATTATGGAGGAGACGGAACTGTTCCTGGAAAATGTGGATTCCCCGGGCACGGTGTTCCGCACCAATCACGCATCCAATTACGTGGCGCTGGGCGGCACTTTTAACGAGGACATCCCCATGCTCCTGAAGCAGATCCAGTACGCGAAGGAAAAACAGCGCTACAGGATGGAGTCCTGGAGACGCAGACTGTAAAAAGAAACAAAGAAGTAGAAGGACAGAATACATGGACACAAAAAAATTGATGGCGGGCATTGAAGCAGCAGCCCGCTGCGCGGGGGAGATCATGCTTTCCGCCTCGGACATCGAGCGGAAGACCTCGGAAAAGGAAGGGCACGGGAACTTCGTGACGGAGTATGACAAGAAGGTCCAGGCCTTCCTTTTTGATGCTCTGGGGGAAGTGCTTCCGGAGGCGAACTTCCTGGGAGAAGAGGAAGGTGCCGGAAAGTTCCGGGAAGAATACCGGAAGGGCTATCTGTTCGTGATCGATCCCATCGACGGGACCGCGAATTTTCTTTCCGGGTTCCGCCCCAGCGTTACCAGCATCGCCCTCTTAAAAGACGGCGAGCCTTATCTCGGCGTGGTCTATAACCCCTATGACGACCTGATGTTCACGGCGCAGCGTGGCAAAGGTGCGTTCCGGAACGGGGAGCGGATCTATTCCCTGGAGCGGGATCTTGCCCACAGTCTGGTGGATTTCGGCACGGCGCCCTATTATCCGGAACTGCAGGACCTGACTTTCGCGATGGCAAGAAGATACATGAACCTTGCCATGGACATCCGCCACGCGGGAACGGCCGCCTGGGATCTTTGTCTCATGGCCCAGGGCAGCATCGGTATCTTTTACGAGCTGAAGCTGGAGGTCTGGGATTTCGCCGCCGGCGCGCTGATCGCGGAAGAGGCCGGCTGCAGAGTGACAGACGCGGCCGGAGAGCCGCTGACGTATGACAGGAAGACATCAGTCATGGCGGCATCGGCCGGCGTGGCGCGGGAGGGGCATTATCTCCCGGCAGATATCCTCGGCATCAATGTACAGAAATGACCGGGCTGGCAAGTCCGGGACAGAGAAGTGACCGGGCAGGCAAGCCCGGGACAGAAAGGAGGTGCGCGGCCTGTGCCTGAATATCAGCACCTGCTGCCCGATCCGGGAAGTCTGGACGTAAAAATCGGGAAGCTGCTTTCAAAATTCCAGACTAAGGTCCGGGTGTACCCGCCCGGGACCTGTCCTCTGACCGTGCAGCTCTCCATGCTGCAGGCCTCGAAGAACCAGACCTGCGGCAAATGCGTGCCCTGCAGGGACGGCCTGCCGCAGCTGGAGCGGATGATGAGGCGGATCCTGGACGGTGACGGCACGCCGGAGACGATGCGGCAGATGAAGGTCATGGCGGAGATGATCCGGGATTCCGCGGACTGCGCCATCGGCTACCAGACAGCCATCGAAGTCCTGGAAGGACTGGAGACCTTCCGGGATGAATACGAAAGTCATGTGACGAACAAGATGTGTCCCGCGGAGATCGGGCAGAAAGTCCCCTGCGTGAACCTCTGTCCGGCTCACGTGAACATCCCGGCTTATATCGCCCTCATCGCGAAGCACGATTACGCCGGGGCGGTGCAGATGATCCGGAAGGACAACCCCCTTCCCACCGCCTGCGCCTTTGTCTGCGAGCACCCCTGCGAAGAGCGGTGCCGCAGGAATCTGATCGACGATTCCCTGAATATTCGGGGACTCAAAAAATACGCGGTGGATCACGCCGCCGCGGACATAGTCCCCGTGCCCAAGGCGAACCGTTCCACCGGAAAGAAGATCGCCGTGATCGGCGGCGGACCGGCGGGCCTGACAGCGGCGTATTACCTGGGACTGATGGGACACGCTGTGGTGATCTATGAGCGCCAGCCCCGTCTCGGCGGTATGCTTCGCTACGGGATACCCAGCTACCGGTTCCCGAAGAATCGTCTGCAGGAGGATATCCGCGCTATTGTTTCCGCCGGGCACATCCGGGTGGTCTACCAGACCTGGGTGGGGAGGGATATTTCCGTCGCCGAGATCCGGGAGAACTATGATGCCATGTTCGTGGCCATCGGCGCCCAGGCGGGCAAGACCCTCCGGATCGAGGGGGAGGACGCGGGAAATGTGTTCTCCGCAGTGGAAATGCTGGACCGGATAGGGAACGGAGTCAAACCGGACTACACCGGGAAGAGCGTCATTGTTGTCGGCGGCGGGAACGTCGCGATGGATGCAGCCCGGACCGCGGTGCGCTGCGGCGCGGCGGATGTTTCCGTCGTGTACCGCCGCAGAAAAGAAGATATGACAGCGCTGCAGTCGGAGATCGCCTCCGCCGTGGAGGAAGGAATCGGCATCCTGACCCTCCGGGCGCCGCTGAGCATCGAGGTGGATGAGAAAGGCAACTGCTCAGCTCTTATCGTCCAGCCCCAGATGACGGGACTTTACAAGGACGGAAGGCCTGCCCCCATGAAGGCGGACAAGCCGCCGGAGAGGATCCCCGGCCAGGTGATCCTGGTAGCCGTGGGGCAGGATATCGTGAGCGGTCCCTTCGAGGAGTACGGCATGAAGACAAAACGCGGCGCTATCATAGCGGGGCGGGACACTGTCGTGAAGGATCATCCCGGCATCTTTGCCGGAGGCGACTGCGTCACCGGACCGGCCACGGTGATCCGTGCCGTGGCGGCGGGCAGGGCTGCCGCCTACAATATCGACGAGTATCTCGGCTATCATCATAAGGTGGAATGCAGCGTGGAGACGCCGGAGGCGAAGGAGAACAACCGCCTTCCCACCGGGCGCTCCAACATCATGGAGCGGCCGCCTTACGAACGGAAGAGGGATTTCTGGGATGTGGAGACCTCGCTTTCGTATGAGGAAGCCATGCAGGAAGCAGACCGCTGCCTGCGCTGCGACCACTTTGGCTGCGGTGTGCTGAAAGGAGGGATGGACCAGTGATCCGGTTCAGGATCAATGATATACCGATGGAGGCCGTGGAAGGAACAACGATCCTTTCCGCGGCGAAAACAGCCGGCATCAGGATCCCGACCCTGTGTTATCTCGAGGGGATCAATGAGATCGGCTCCTGCAGGATGTGCCTGGTGGAGGAAGTCTGGGAGGACCTTCTTCTCCCCGCCTGCAGCACGACGGTCAAGGAGGGGATGAATCTTCTGACGGATTCTCCCCGCGTTATAGAGGCCCGGCGTATGGTGCTGGACCTGCTGCTTTCGAATCATCACATCTCCTGTTTTACCTGCCCATCCAACGGACGGTGCGAACTGCAGGACCTCTGCTATGAGTACGGGATCGAGATGTCCTCCTACGAAGGGACCAGGAAGAAGATCGAGACGCCGCTGGTGGAGGGCCATCCCTTCCTGCGCTATCGTCCGGATCTATGCATCCACTGCCAGCGGTGCGTCAGCACCTGCGAGAAGGCCGTGGGCCGCAGGGCCATCAGCCTGAGAAAGACAGGCATGTTCGAGATCATCGACGCGCCCTTCGGCGAGGGCTGGGACACGAGTCTCTGCGAATCCTGCGGAAACTGCGCCCAGAACTGCCCGGTGGGAGCCATTACGGAAAAACGCCAGAAGAAGTTCCGGTCCTGGGAAGTAAAGAAAGTCCGGACCACCTGCCCCCACTGCGCGGTGGGATGCCAGATGGACCTGCTGGTGAAGAACGGAAAGATCGTGGATGTGGAAGGCGCGGACGGACCTTCCAACCACGGACTGCTCTGCGTCAAAGGACGGAGTGCATCCTTTGACTTTATCGATTCCCCGAAGCGTCTCCGCACGCCGCTCATCAAGAATCACGAGACCGGCGAATTTGAGGAGGCCTCCTGGGACGAGGCGCTTTCTCTTGTGGCGTCGAAATTCACGGAACTGAAAACCACGTACGGAGGCGGGGCGCTGGCCGGGTTTGCCTGTTCCCGTTCCACCAATGAGGACATCTACATGTTCCAGAAAATGGTGAGAACGGTGTTCCAGAGCAACAACACCGATAACTGCGCCCGTGTCTGACACGCCCCTACTGTTGCCGGTCTGGCAACCACGCTCGGATCGGGGGCAATGACAAATACGATCCGGGATATTACAAAGGAATCTGATCTTATCATGCTGGTGGGCTCCAATCCGGAGGAAGCGCATCCCGTCCTGGGAATGCAGATCCGGCAGGCAGTCCTCAGAGGAACAAGGCTCATCGTCGTGGATCCGCGGAACATCGACCTCGCGAAGCACGCGGATATCCACTTGAAGCTCCGTCCGGGCACCAATGTGGCCTTTGCCAACGGCATGATGCATATTATCATGGAACTTCAGCTGCAGGACCAGGAATTCATCGACAAGCACACGGAGAATTTCGGGGCCCTGAGGGAAATGGTAAGTGATTATACCACGGAAAAAGCCGCGGAGATCTGCGGCGTCGATCCCAAGCTTCTGCGGGAGGCTGCGAAAATGTATGCCACCGCTCCCAGGGCGACCATACTTTACTGCCTCGGCGTGACGGAGCACTCCACCGGCACCGAAGGCGTAATGTCCCTGTCGAATCTGGCGATGCTGTGCGGAAATCTGGGGAAACCCGGCTGCGGCGTGAACCCCATCCGGGGCCAGAACAATGTGCAGGGCGCCTGCGACATGGGCGCTGATCCGGAGAAATTCCCCGGCTACCAGAACATGAAGGCGCCGGGAATACTTGAAAAATTTGAACAGGCTTGGAAGGTGAAGCTGAATCCCGAGTACGGCACCAAAGCGACGGAGTGCTTCGGGAAAATGCTGACGGGAGAGATCCGCGGACTGTTCCTCTTCGGAGAGGATCCGGTGCGGACGGATCCCGATACTGGACATGTAGTGAAGGCGCTGGAAGCGCTGGATTTCTTCGTGGTGGACGAACTGTTCCTGACGGAGACGGCGAAACTGGCGGACGTGGTGCTGCCTGGCCGCTCCTACGCGGAGAAGGAGGGTACCTTCACCAATACGGAGCGTCGTGTGCAGAGAGTCCGGAAGGCAGTGGAGGTGGCCGGGGATACCCGCCCCGACACCTGGATCTTCACAGAGCTTATGAACCGCATGGGCTATCCTCAGCCGCACCTCACTCCGGCGCAGATCATGGACGAGATCGCCTCCGTCACCCCCTCCTTCGGCGGCATCAGCCACAAGAGGCTGGACAGCGAAGAAGTGGACGGCAGAGGACTTCAGTGGCCCTGCCCCGCGTCGGACCACCCGGGAACTCCCATCATGCATGTGGGCAAGTTCGCCCGGGGACTGGGCTTCTTCCGGCCCGCGGCCTACCGCCCGTCCCAGGAGCTGCCCGACGAAGAGTATCCGCTCCTCATGATGACCGGGCGCATCCTGTACCACTACAACGCCTGCGCCATGACGGACAAGACCGAAGCCATCAACGAGATCGCCGGGAAAGCCTTCATCGAGATCAACACCCTGGACGCTGAAAAACTCGGCATCGCCGACGGAGAAATGGTCTCCATCGCCTCCCGCCGCGGAAAGATCAGCGCCTCCGCCCGCGTCTCCGACAAGACCAGGCCCGGCGAATGCTGGATGCCCTTCCACTACCTGGAAGCCTCCGCCAACCGCCTGACCATAGGCGCCCTGGACAACATTTCCGCGACGCCGGAGTACAAAGTCTGCGCCGTAAGGGTGGAGAGGGAAGAAAGCAGCGATAAAACAGGCGAAGGAAGCGCAAATGCAGACAGCTATTGCGCGGGATGTCAGGACTAACATGACCCGAGCCGAAAACGCGGCGTATAGGCAGTCCGGAGCCTGCGAAAAGCTGTACTATTGACCCCAAAGGTTGAACCTGTGGCTCTTTTCAATTTACACCATTATATGGGCGTGACCCTGGCTGCAGGCGCTTGGGCGTTTTTAGCGAGTTTTGAAAAATACGTACCCCTCTGAGGACGGAAATCGGCCGATTTTTCATGGATTTTTCCTGCTTTGGTCACCAAATGGGCGTTTTTAAGACTTTTTTGGAGAAACGCACCCCTGTTTTTTGAAAAACAGGGGTGCGTTTTTTTAAAAACTGCCGAAAAACGCCCAACAAGCTTCAAAAAGTTTTGAATATTGGCTCCCAAGCTGTATTTTCGCGGCTCGGAGGGGTACGTAATTTTCAAAAAGCCTGTTTTACGCCCATTTTACCTTCCTCTACGTCTGATAGCAGTGCGGCTGCTTTCATGCTGCCGGACGGAAAACCGCATTTGATTGACAGAAACGGACGCGGGAAATACAATGGTACTGTTCAGCACCTTTGGACAGAACGATTAAAACAGCCTTCGGCACCTTTGGACAGAACGATCAAAACAGTACTTCGGCACCCGTGGCGGAATTGGCAGACGCGCCGGATTTAGGTTCCGGTGGGAAACCGTGCAGGTTCGAGCCCTGTCGGGTGCACTTTAGCAGAAAACATAGGAATATAATACTCGAAAGATATTTAAAGTCAGATTGATCGGAAGAGTTTTCAGGAAGGAAGAAAGGAGACACCGGATGAAAAAGAGAGCAGGCAAGCTGCTGTCCGCATGTGCCGCGGCTGCTGCCGCAGCAGTCCTGATGGCTTCTCCTGTGATGGCAGGCGACTGGAAACAGGGCACCGGCGATAACGCTGGTTCCTGGTGGTATGACCTTGGCAGCGGAAAGTGGGCCAAGGGCTGGCAGTGGATCGACGGGGACAATGACGGTGTTGCCGAGAGGTATTACTTTGACCAGAACGGATGGCTTGTGACCGGAACCGTGACTCCTGACGGATTTACAGTGAACGCGGAAGGCGCCTGGATCGACGGCGGAAATGTACGGATCATGGTCAGCACCGTGCCCGGCGAGACGGCTCCTGAAAAAGAGGAGACCGCCGCGGCGGAAGCGCCGAAGGAGACTGCTGCAGAGACGGAAGCACCGAAGGGAACCGCAGCAGCGACGGAAGCGGCTCAGGAGACAGCCGCCGAAACGGAGGCAGCTGAAGAAAACAATACCGCGAAGCCGGCATCTGCAGAGAATGACGGGGAGTCTTCGGGAGGACCTGGAACCGCAAAGGCTGAAAGCGAAAAGGAGACAGCTGTTTCCCAGAGTGATTTTGGTCCCGCGCTGGTAGAGCTTGCCAGGACATATGTGGGGAAGCTGCGCTATGTGTACGGCGGCTATTCTCTGGAGACAGGGACGGACTGTTCCGGATTTACAAAGCTGCTCTTTGCGGAATTCGGAAGAGAACTTCCGCGAGGCACGGGGGACCAGCTGGGGGCAGGAACCCGCATTTCCGCAGACCAGGTACAGCCCGGAGATCTGGTTTTCTGGTCCAACAGCTCCGGCAGGATCTATCACGTCGGCATCATCAGCGGAAACGGAATGTTTATCCACGCCAGCAATACGGCGCGGGGTTGGGTGTTTGAAGACCGCCTGGGCGATATGCCCGCGCCGGCAGCATACGCCCGGTATTAACAAAGGGCGGAATTAATAGGCATACGCCCGGTACTAATAGTTACATGAGCAAAACGGAGGCACCTGAGTTATGAACCGAAAACGGATCCGGGGAGCAGCATTGTTCCTGATCCTGATGCTGCTGGCTGCAGGCTGCGGCGGAAAAACTGAAAAACCGGCGGAGACATCAGCCGCCATACAGTCCGACGGAACAGCTGATGCTCCACAGTCCGAAGGGGCTTCAGGAGATACGGGAGACAGTACCGCGGAAGCCGGGACGGAGGCAGAGGCTTCCGGTCAAGGCACGGATAATTCTTCTGGTGAGATTTCGGAGGAATCGACTGCGGAGCCGCCGGCCCTGGTGGTGACAAAGCATAAAGAGGACGGCACTCATATGGTGACTGCCGGTTCCTTGACCATCAGTGTCCCTACGACCTTTGAAGGACTGGAGATGGAAGGCGCGGAGTTCCAGGGAGATGAGGAACTGGTGCTTTCCGGAAAGACAGGGACCGCCCGGGTCAAATACAAAAACGGGTTTGGAAGCATCCGCATTAAAGTTAAGAACAACACTGAGTACGATATGGCGGTCCGGGAATGTAC
The DNA here is from genome assembly GCA_017449925.1 of Stomatobaculum sp. The sequence goes on along the minus strand of JAFSYO010000059.1, from coordinate 3,564 downwards.
GATCATCGGCATTGAGATTGGAAGCACAGATCCGGATCCGGAGCTCATGCTGTATGGGATTCCCATGGGTGCCACCCGCCAGGAGATCGCGGACGTATACGGGGAACCCTTCAGCAAGACCTTCGACGACGAGAACCATCTCTCCAATATGGTCTACCAGTTCGGAACTGATATTCACAGCAACCAGGTGGTCATGATTATCTTCCGCGACAAAAAGGCAGTGGCGGCCAGCTACGAGGACTTTTCTCTTGTGCGGAGGAAAGAGTGAGGCTGCAGGAGAAGGGATAGAGATCGCATCCGGGAACGTAGGATGAGGTGTTTTCGGCGAAGAAACAAATGGAACGAAAGAAGAGGGGAAGAGTATGTCAGTTGCAGCAGTCAGGGAATACCTGAAACAGTACGGCCTTGAAGACAGAGTGATCGAGACGGCGGAGTCCAGTGCTACCGTGGAACTTGCGGCAAAGGCAGTGGGAACAGAGCCTGCCCGCATTGCGAAAAGCATGTCCTTCCTGGTGGACGGAAAGCCCATCATCATCCTTCTTGCGGGAGATGTGAAGACAGACAACAGCAAATACAAGCAGACATTTCACAAAAAGGCGTCCATGATCCATCCGGAACAGCTGCCGGATCTGGTGGGCCACCCGATGGGCGGTGTTTGTCCCTTTGCGGTGAAAGAAGGCGTGACAGTGTATTTAGATGAGTCTCTGAAGCGCTTTGACGTAGTGTATCCTGCGGCCGGCACAGGCAGCAGCGCAGTCCGCCTCACCATCCCGGAACTGGAACTCAGCTCCCGTTCCGCAGGATGGGTGGATGTCAGCAAGCCTATTGTTCCGCCGGCAGAGTGAAACACGCAGGTTATTTAAGTTATAGTTACTTGCAACAATCAGCCTCATTTAAACAAGAGATATACAAAGCTATATTTAAGGAGCCGCCCCAGGCTTAGAACAACGCAGGGGGCGGCTTCTTTGTCGTGCAGGGCAGTCCCTAATTCAGAATAATAACTGTCGTATTATAAAAATAGTACAGTATATTCAGGGTTACCTTGGATTGACATACGCAATGGCCATGTATGATGATTTCGTATGTCACTGGGAAGGGAGTTGAAGCGGAAAATACAGTGTACATTTGGATTTTGACATACGCAATACCTCTGAATAAGGATTTCGTATGTTATTAAGAGATGATTTACAGCTGGAATTACAGTGTTATGCAGGATTATGACATATACAATGCCCTGGAATAATGATTTCGTATGTCATTGGGAGGAAAAAGACATATCAAAGAGACTCGGGACCCTTCAATTTGACATATGCAATAACACTTAAGTAATGTTTTCGTATGTTGAACCCCAGATTTCCTATGTTTTTCCTCTTATGGAGTCAGTAATAAGTGCACTGCAGCCATCCGCAGTTATCTGCAGCCATCCGCAGCTATCTGCAGCCATCTGCCGTATTATGATATTAGAGTCTCAGTTCCAAAAAGTGCAGATTTTTGTGTCTGAATTGTCTGAATATTTGTAGCGGTGTTGACAAATTGTCTAACTTTGATATAATGAATTCAACAGAAAGAAACAGACGAAAATCCGCCAGACAAGCGGAAATATTAAAGAAGGAGGTACAAACCCAAGTACAATTAAGTTTATCTGATCTTACATCCTGAAGGAAAACAAGTTTAAAAGATCCTGAAATAAAATAAGGATGATGGTCTTGAAATAAAAAGGACGTAAATCCTGAAATAAATAAAGACTATGGTTCTGAAAATAAAGAGGGCGTAATTCTTATAATAAACAAGGACAAAAATCTTAGAATAAAGAGGACGTAAATCCTGAAATAAAGAAGATAGAAATCCGGATATAAAAAAGAAGAAAACTTGAAAGAAATCAGGATAAAAAAGAAATATCGTAAGATCAGACAGGAAAACGATCCACCCAAATGAAATTCCAGGAAACTTACGAACTGCATCTCAAAAACAGCAGAATAGTTTCAATCGGAAGGGTATTCGGAAAACACCTCATCGCAGAAAGACTAAGATTCAACGACCGAAAAAGAGATAAGGTCTGAAACGCGTAAGGAATCTTCAAAGCAGGAAATCTTTGAAAGCTCAGAGCCAAGGGAGTTTCTGCTGAAGCCGGATCAGTCAGGAGCCAAGAGAGTTTGAAAGCTGGCAGATTTTCAAAGCAGAAGAGGAATGAAGCGGGAAAGCCAATATACACATCTTCAGAAGAGTAAGCCAAGATTCAGTACTGGAGCGAGAGGAAGCAACCGAGGAACCGGAACAGAGAACGAAAAGCGGGAGCATGCAAAGATCAATAAGATCAAAGTGAAGGAAGAGTAAATAAGGAAAGGATCGGGAAAAACTGAATACAGAAAAAACCATAGAAAGAAGAGGTACACTTTAGTGGTTTTGAAGACGATTTCAGAATGAAGTGGGTATCGGTCATAACGTCGGTGATCGATACCCACTTCTCGTTTTCGGGATTCCCTAGGGAAGTCGTTCGTGATATACTAAAAGCTACTGTTTCTTCCAAAGGGCAGGAACATCGGGTCCTGAATGTATATCACGGAAAGAGAGAATTATGAGCCAAAGAGACAATCCTACTCCGAAGAGTCCGGATGACGAGAACGGAGGCGGAAGATTTAAAAATAATCAGAGCTTGCTGATCATAGCCATCGCGGCGCTTCTTACTTTTACCGTCGTCGGTTTCCTGAGGAACCAGGTAAAAGAAGGAAACACCAGGGAGATCGCATACAACGAATTTCTGCAGATGGTGGATGAGGGCAGCGTAGAGTCTGTGGTGATCGGAAATACCCAGATCACTATTACACCGAAATCGGAAACGGAAGGATATCCTGTCCTGACGGATTATATCACAGTCCGGATGGACGAGGACGGTGATCTGGTGGAGCGGCTCTACAAGGCAGGGGTGGAGACCCGCCGGGAGCGCCATGACACGGCCACCATCATCTATTCCATCGCGAGTTTTGTGTTTCCCTTCCTGATCATCGTGCTGTTCATGAATCTTATGATGAAGCGTGTTGGCGGCGGCGGGATCATGGGCGTCGGGAAAAGCAACGCGAAGGTCTATATCCAGAAGGAGACCGGCGTTACTTTTGCGGACGTGGCAGGAGAAGACGAGGCGAAGGAAAGTCTGACGGAGATCGTGGAGTTCCTTCACAATCCGGGTCGGTTCACGAAAATAGGAGCGAAGCTCCCGAAGGGAGCGCTGCTGGTAGGACCTCCCGGAACCGGAAAAACGCTGCTGGCGAAAGCAGTGGCAGGTGAAGCGAATGTCCCCTTCTTTTCTCTCAGCGGTTCTGATTTCGTAGAGATGTTCGTGGGCGTCGGCGCGTCCCGTGTCCGCGACCTGTTCAAACAGGCGCAGGAGAACGCTCCCTGCATCATCTTTATCGACGAGATCGATGCCATCGGAAAAAGCAGAGATTCCCGGTTCGGCGGCAATGACGAGCGCGAACAGACCCTGAACCAGCTGCTTTCGGAGATGGACGGTTTTGATTCTTCCAAAGGCCTTCTGGTCCTGGGAGCCACCAACCGGCCGGAGATCCT